>JAIFNL010000053.1 GCA_020047755.1 Bacteroidota bacterium | reverse complement strand
TAGTGTTTGAAAGAAAACTAAGCAAAATCGGTTCGACCGGCTTGTCCGGTCTGTCCGATGATTTCCTAACTGCCTAACCGACAGACCGACAAGTCGGTCGAACGGTTTTTGTTTTTTTTAAATTTTCAAAAAATGATGAGTTTTCTTTCAAACACTATTTAGGTTTGTTTAAAAACTCTAAATCATTAGCAACGGCATTTATGCCGCCATGAAAAAATCAGCAACAGATTTGGGCTTTAGCCCTTACTCTAAGCTTTTGGGCTAAAGCCCAGATAAACATTTGTTTATTTACTACGGCATAAATGCCGTAGCTAGTTATAGAAAACTTTATGTTGATTACTATAAACTAATTTCAATCATTTACTTAGCACTGGTGCTTAATATTGCTTTTCTTCTATCATTTTATTGCACTTAGGACAATACGTAAAAGTGCAAAATTTATCAATATCCGCTTCGTAATTCAAAATATCGTACAATAATTCGTATCGGTAGGTTAATTCGTTTTTATGATTAACCTCTTCAATTTGAATGCCTAAGGGATAGCCACAACTACAATAATACAAAACTACTCCGTCTTGAATTTTTGTTTTTAAATCGGATTGTAAAATTTTAATAATTTCAATTCTATCCGGATTTTTGGAATTTAAAATTGCTATTATTTTTTTTTCGATGCTTATTGGTTTTTCCATCTCTATTCTACTTTATTATTTGCTCGATATACAGCTTATAAAATGCCTCTTTAATTTCATCGCGCACACGATAAAACTCGCTCATTATAAATTCGGGCGTTCCGGTGGCGTGCGAGGGGTCGTCGAAGCCAATGTGAAGGCGATGCGTTACTTGTCCCACAAATGCCGGACAACTTTCGTTTGCGCCGCCACAAACGGTAATTACATAATCCCAAGTTTCGTTCAAATACTTTTCGACCGAGTCGGAAGTATGGTGGCTGATGTCGATGCCTATTTCCGACATTACTTTTACGGCTGTTGGGTTCAACTTGCCGGAGGCTTCAGTTCCTGCCGAGCAAACGGTTAATTTTTTATCAAACGTTTGCAAAAAACCATGTGCCATTTGGCTGCGGCAACTGTTGCCGGTGCAAAGAATGAGTATTTTCATTTTCTATCTGTTTATTTTTAGTTTGTAATAAAATTGAGAGCATTGTTGCCGCGCAAATAATCGGCTAAGGTTAAAAGTCCGTCGCTCAAATATTTCACTTTGTAGCCTTTTGTTTTTAGATAAAGCATGGCTATAATTGCCCTGTCGTTGTGCGGACAAGCGGTAATGATGAGCTTGTTTTTGTCGAGTTTGCTCAAATTGTTGGGCAAATCGGGCAAAGGAATGCTCACAGCAAAAGGCATATTCCACGACTGATATTCTTCTTTGAAGCGAATATCGAGCAAGATAGCTTTTTTTGTTTTAATCAATTGTACCAGTTCTTCGCTATCAACTCTCATGTCTTTGCGAGCCTGATAGTCGTAAGTAAGCAGGTATTGTTCCAACACAGCATCTTGTGCCGTTGCACACGATGCAAAATTTAAAATTGCAATAAACAATACAAGTATTTTTTTCATTTTTTTTTATTAATTAATTAATACAATACTTCGTTAATTATATTTCTGAATTATCACAAATTTCATTATCCGTTTCAAATTCGAGTGTTGCATGTTGAATATTTACATGTTCCAATTCGTGTTTTATGTTTTTCTTCAAAATAGGTAATTGTTCTATTGGCGTATTTGAAGGAATGATAATGTGCGCTGTCATAGCGTTTTGCGATGTGCTTATTGCCCAAACGTGCAAATGATGAACATCAATAACGCCTTCTACTTCTTTAATTTCCGAAATTACTTTTTGTAGGTCTATCCCTTTCGGAACGCCATCGAGTGTAAGCGAAAGACTGTCTTTGAACAAGTTCCAAGTAGAATAAAAAATTACAGCAACGATAATTAAACTCGTAACCATATCGAGCCAATAAATGTGCAACCACGAAATAAGAACGCCCGAAATTACTACTCCCAACGAAACAGCAGCATCAGCCATAAGGTGCAAATAAGCACCCTTGATATTCAAATCGTTCTCTTTTTCTTTGAAAAATAAAAAGGCAGAAACAGCATTGATTACAATTCCTATTGCCGCCACTATCGAAATTGAAACACCTTGAATTTCGACCGGATTGTTTATTCTTTGGATACTTTCCCACAAAATTGCGCCTATTGCAACAAATAAAACCACCGAGTTAATGAGTGAAACTAAAATGGTAGATTTACGATAACCGTAAGTAAACTTTTCGTTTGCTTTTATTTTGGCAAGCCTAAAAGCAAGCAATGCCAAGGCTAAAGCTGCAACATCGCTCAAATTATGTCCTGCATCGGAAATTAGCGAAAGCGAATTATAATAAAAGCCTGCACCAAATTCAATTACAACGTAAAGCAAATTTATGGCAATACCAACAAGAAACGCTCGGTTGATATTGCTAATTTTGGGCGCATGGCTATGGTTGTGTTCCATTTTTTTTAGATTTTGAGAGTTTTAGTTAACGCCTTTTGTTTGTAAAACTTTAATAATTTCGGCTTCTTCAAAAAAACCTTCATGCCGAAAAAATTCTTTTCCGTTTTCGTCTAAAAAGACCTGAGTAGGAATTAAATTTATTTTATACTCAGCCGCTGACTCTTTGCCTTCAGCTGTCCAAACATCGTAAAATACTACTTTTACTTGCGCAGGATATTTTTGTTCTATCGATTTTAGTATCGGTTGCATTTGTTGGCACGGAATACATTTTACCGAACCCAATTCTACAAAAGTTACTTTGTACTTTATTTCTTTTGTTTCATTTTGTGCAAAACTTGCTGTTGTAATTGCTAAAATGAAAAGGATTAGACTAATTTTAATTGATTTCATAAACCTTTTAAATAAAAAATATACACATAATACAAACCTACTAAAATAAAAATAACCGACACAAGGCGATTAAACCATTTTTGGAAAGTTTGCATCTTTTTGTAAAAATTGCCAATACTCGAAATGCTAAAAGCCAACAAATAGGCAATTATAATTACGGGCAAACCCGTTGCAAGTGCAAATATAACAGGCAAATACAAACCTGACGAACTTGCAATTGTCATAGGAATTAACATTCCGAAAAATAAAACACCGCTGTAAGGACAAAAAGCCAAAGCAAACACAATTCCCAACAAAAGGGCATGTAAACGACTGCCTTTGTTTGAATTGCGTTGCATTTTTTCGGTCAGTTTGCCAAACGAAGGGAAATTAATTTTGAACACATCGAGCATAAACAGTAAAAAGTTTTGAGACTTCAAATTTGCTCGCCCCAAAAAACAAAACTACTCCCAAAAGGGTGTAGCTAAGGGCTCTTCCCAAAGTATAAATCAATCCGTTGGCAAAAATTTTGCGTTTGTTTTCTATGTCCTTGCTAATGTAGGCAATAGCCGTAATATTCGTAGCCAAAGGGCAAGGACTAATGGCGGTCATTAGTCCCAAAATAAAAGCGTAAAGTATGGGAGTTTGCGTATTGTCCAACAAACTTTGAAGAAATTCCATAGCTATTTAAGGTTTTTATTAATTTCCGCTTTTAGCAATTCTTTGTATTTTGTTGGGTTGTTTTTTGCGTATTGAAATGCCGTATTTGTAAAATCGGTTTTCTTGCCATTTGATTTGATTATAAGCAAAGTAGAATAGCTGATTTGGTATTTTTCCACCAAAGCTTTGTTTGCTTTGTCGTCGATATTGATGGACGCAAATTTGATGTTGCCTTTGTCTGCTTGCGACTTGAAACTCTCTTGCAATAAGGCTTTTGCATTACTTTCTACTGCATTGCAAGTTACGCAGCGGTTGGTGGAATGGAAATAATAAATTTCTAGTTTTGTGCCCGAGGTTTTTTTTGAAGTTTGCGCCTGAATTGGCAACATAAAAAGCGCACTTAAAAGCACGATTGATAAAAAACTAATTATTTTTTTCATACAATTTAATAGTTTGTTTTGTTATAAATATTTCAATAGTTTATTAACTAGTGAAATGAAATTTTAAAAAAATTATTCGGCAAATAGCTCGTTAAACAGCACCACTGCCGTTTTCCAGTTTTCTTTGTTCAAACAATATTTGATGTAAGGCGGCTCGGTTGTACCTTGAATTAAGCCGGCTAGTTTTAGCTCTTTTAAGTGCAACGAAAGCCCCGAACGACTGATAGGCAGTTCATTAATCAAATCGCCACTGTAACAACAAGCGTTCATTTTCGAGAGTTTTTCTAAAATCAAAACTCTAGCCGGATGGCTCATTGCTTTTGCAAACTTTGCCAGTTGAATTTGTTTTTCGGAATATTCTTCGGCTTTGCTCATAATGTAGCGTTTTCTATAAAGCTTTTAATCTCTGTTTTTGAGGGTATTCGTCCGCTAAAAGCAACCTTTTCGTTGATAACCAAGGCGGGCGTAGTCATAATTCCGTACCCCATTATTTCCACAATGTCTTCTACTTTTTGCACTTGGGCATCAAAATTATTTTCGGCAACTACTTCTTTGGTTACTTTTTCGAGCGTTTTGCATTTTGCACAGCCTGTTCCAAGTATTTTTAAATCGATTTTCATGCTTTTGTAATATTAAGTTATCATTTTAGTATTTCACAAAATTATGAAATGATTTTCAAAGAAACAAATTTTTTTATTCATTTTTAATAGAGTAAACTTATTTTGCTATGACATAGGAATAAAACAACTAAAAAAAGTGTAAAAAAATTTAAAAGTAAATAAAAAAAGAATATCTTTGTGTTTTATTTAGGTAAAAAAAACAAAGTTGTAAAAGAAAAATTCAAAACAAAATGAAATTTAGAACGCTTCTATTTTTCCTATTTAGTCTGTTATTAAAAAGCAATGTAACACTAGCAAATGGCTCAACCCAAGAAAAAATAAAGTTGAGCGATGCCGTATTATACTATGAAGACACAACCGGAATTTTACAAATAACTGACATTGTATTTTTTAAAAATACCGATTTTAAGGAATACCGAGAAACTACAAAATTGCGAAAAGATAGAGTCTATTGGGCAAAATTGACTGTTAGAAACAAAACTGAATATTCAATAGACAAAATACTTATAATTGGAAAGAAAAGACATTCAGACTTTGCTCAAATGTACGTTTTCAATCACAATAATCAGATAAAATATGCTGAAAGTGGTTTCTTTTTGCAAAAAAACAAAAAAGATGTAAAAACGGAAATAGGAAGTAAGTTCAAAATACATCTCAAAGCCCATGAAGAGTATGAAATTTATTTGCGCATACAAAATATTTCGGGCTATTCCCCAGCATTTGATGTAACTTTGGTAGAAGAACTTGATTTTTACAACGATGTAGCTTCTCGCAATTTGGTTTTTGGGTTTATTGTAGGCATACTCTGGATTATGTTGTTCTACAATTTACTTATTTATGTATATAACAGAGATTTAGTATATATTTATTATTCGCTTTATGTATTGGGAATGATTTTTAATCTCATTTCTACACGTGGGCTTTTCATCGAGTACATTACCCCCGAATTTCCTAAGGCTGACCCCTTTGTGTTTATAATTGCAACGGGCTTAGCTACTGCTTCATATTTTCAATTTTTGAGGCTTTTTTTGAACACCAAAATAGATATGCCCAAATGGGACAAAACCTTACTTGCTATTGTTTGGGCTAATATCATAGCAACCATTTATTTAACCTTCGATTTGCTGATAAATTTCAATGTGCCTTTGTCGATTAATGTAAGCAATTTGCTAAATTTTGCGGTTTTACTTATTGGGCTTGCTTTTATCATTTATCTACTAAAGCACAAAAGCTCGTTGGCTTTGTTTTTTATGATTGGTACTGGTTTTCTGGTAGTTGGCACCGTTTCGAGTTTGGTGTTTATTATAGGTAAAATAGATTTTAGTATAAACCCTACACACTTGATGAATGCCGGCGTTGTTGGGCAAATCTTGTTTTTTTCGCTAGGTTTGGGTTTCAAAATAAGCCTAATAGAAAAGGCAAAAGTGAAAATGCAAGAAGATTTGATAGAGCAGCTTAAAAAAAATGAAGAACTCAAAGACCAAGTAAACAGAGAATTAGAAGGCAAAATAAAAGAAAGAACCAAAGAAATACAACTCAAAAATGACCAACTCAACGAATACGCTCAAAATTTGGTGGACAAAAACAATTTACTTATAGAAAGTAACGAAGAAATCAACCAGCAAAAAGAAGAAATACAAGCTATTGTGGAAATGCTTCGCGAAACCAACGATAAAGTAGTAGAGCAAAACCGAGAAATAGAAAAAGTAAACCAAAACATAACGGACAGCATCAATTCTGCCAAGCGCATACAATCGGCTATGTTGCCTTCCGAAAAAGCGTTTGAAGCCAATTTTGTAGAACATTTCATCATTTATTTGCCACGCGACATTGTTAGCGGCGATTTTTATTGGCTTCGCAAAATAGGAAAATTTGTAGTAATAATAGCTGCCGACAGCACCGGACACGGCGTTCCGGGTGCTTTTGTAAGCATGATGGGAATGGCTTTCTTAAACGAAATAGTAGGAAACTCGGAAACAACCCAAGCAAATCAAGTTTTAGACCAATTGCGCGACCACGTAAAAAATGCTCTCAACCAAGCTGGCAGTGAGCACAAACTGAGCGACGGAATGGATATCGCCCTTTGTGTAATAGATGTAGAAAATAAAATTTTGCAATTTTCGGGTGCCAACAACCCACTTTTCATTGTTCGTAAATGCAGCCAACCAGCCGAAAATACGCACGAACTGATTCATTTAAAACCAGATAGACAGCCTATTGGTGCTTTCATCAAAGAACAACCCTTTACCAATCACAACTTCGATTTGCAACAAAACGATACGCTTTACCTGTTTTCGGACGGAATTGTGGATCAATTTGGAGGCGAATACAACGATAAATTCAAATCGCAGCGATTCAAAAAATTATTGCTCGAAATACAGAACGAACCTTTAACCAAACAAAAAGAACTTATCCTAGAAGCTTATGAAAACTGGAAAGGACGTTTAAAACAAGTAGATGACATCGTTGTATTGGGTATAAAACCCTGTTAGCTTTCGAATAATATAAAAAAAATACAATTCTAAATTACTGAAAACAAATTGTTTAATTAATTTATTAAAAAAAAGATAGCTACAAATTTTGAAAGTAGTTATAAATATTGTAAATTTCAAAAAAAATTTCAAACATTTTATTTAGGAAAAATTATAGCTTACTAACTTGATTAAAACAGAACTATGGGTTTTTTTGATAGAATAAAAAGCGAATTGATAGACATTATAGAATGGCTAGACAATACGCAAGACACTATGGTCTTTCGGTTTGAAAGACACGACAATGAAATTAAAAATGGAGCAAAACTAATTGTAAGAGAGTCGCAAGCAGCCGTTTTTATTAACGAAGGCAAAGTAGCCGATGTTTTTGGACCTGGCACTTACACGCTTGCCACACAAAACTTGCCCATTCTCTCTACCCTCAAAGGCTGGAAATACGGCTTCGATTCTCCTTTCAAGGCAGAAGTTTATTTTATAGCTACCAAGCAATTTCTCGACCAAAAATGGGGAACGCCCAACCCAATAATGATGCGCGACCCCGATTTTGGAATGGTTCGCATCAGAGCATTTGGCAATTTTTCGATTAAAGTTTCTGACCCTGTAAAATTCTTACAAGAAGTAGTAGGAACCAACAAAAGCTTTACAACCGACGAAATTAACTCGCAACTAAAAAGCTTAGTAATAACCCGTTTTACCGATGCTGTGGGCGAAAGTAAAATTCCGGTTTTAGATTTAGCTGCCAGCTACAACGAGCTTTCCAACTTTTGCGAAGCTCGCTTAAAAGAAGAATTTCCAAGCAGTTACGGTATCGATATTTTAAAATTTTTAATCAATAATATCAGCCTACCGCCAGAAGTAGAAAAAGCAATCGACAAGCGTTCGAGCATGGGAGCTTTGGGCGATATGAACAAATATGCTCAAATGCAACAAGCCGATGCTATGCGCGATGCTGCCAACAACCAAGGCGGAGGCGGCGGAATGGAAGGCATGATGGGCATGGCAATGGCTCAACAAATGATGAACATGCAACAACAACAGATGCAAAATCAAAATTTGAACCAAAACAATCAGCAATTCAACAATGCTGCGCCACCACCACCGCCAATGGGACCTCAATACCACGTTTCTATCAACGGACAGCAACAAGGTCCTTTTGATATGGCTACGTTGAAAAACTTAATTGCTCAAAATCAATTAACAAAGCAAACTTACGTGTGGAAAGCCGGAATGCAAGGTTGGTTGCAAGCCGAACAAGTGCCTGAAGTAATGGCGCTATTTTCGATGATGCCTCCGCCTCCACCACCGCCTTCGTTTTAATTGATTAATAAAATAAGCACTCGTGTTATTTTATTTTTAAGTGCTTGGCGAAATTAGATATAATTAATTTTGATTCACGGCTTAGATTTCATTTCATATAAAAACCGCTCTTTAAAAAAAGTGCGGTTTTCTTATTTTATCAAAATCACTTGCTAAGAGATAACTTTAAAAAAAAACAGAGTTGAAATCCAATATTTTCCATTTTTTATTGATAAAATAACAATTTAACATTTTTTTATTAGACTTTGAAAAAATTGCATAGTTTTAGCTTTTTTTTAGAATTTCGGTCGTTTTTAAGTTAGGCAAATAAAGTTCTATTGCACTAAAAGATACAAAAAATTAACATTGTATAATTTTTTTTTCTTTTTTTTCTCTTTAACTTTGCGCGTTTTATTTTTGTATAAAAAAATCATAAAATGACCAGATTTCCAGAAAAAGTTTTAGAGGCATTGCCTACTACTGTGTTTTATTTGAGTAGCTTGGGTTTTCTATTAATACTTATTTTGTTGGGGTTCAATTTCCCTTCTAATGTATTTCATGTATTAAAGATATTTCATTTTGGAATACTTTTCTCAATTTTAAGTAGTTATACTTTGCGCTTTTTTTTAACCTTCCGAACAAAATTAACAAAACCAGAGCGAACATGGAACGCTCTTTTTGCATTTATTTCGATTTTGCTTATTTTATTCTTTGTGTTGATGCTTAGGGTAAATAACGAACGAGATTTACTACTAAATTTATCTTCGTATTCGCTCATAAGTCTTGTGTTTTTTGTTGAAATATCCAAGCGTACTTTTAATTACGATTGGCTTTCGATAAACCCCCGTATTTTATTTATACTTACCTTTTTTGGAATTATTTTGTTGGGAACATTGCTTTTGATGTTGCCAAAATCTACCGTAAACGGAATTAGCTTTATTGATGCCTTATTTACCTCTACCAGTGCTGTTTGCGTAACAGGTTTGGCAGTTGTAGATACACAGTATGTTTTCACACAATTTGGGCAGATTATTATTATGATGCTTATTCAGGTGGGCGGCTTGGGCGTAATGACCTTTACTAGTTTTCTGGGTATTTTCTTCATAAAAAGAACAAGCTTTCGCAATCAAATAGTAATGCAGGATTTTGTGGGCTCGGAGCGTTACAACGAGGTATTTAAAACGGTAATTAAAATAGTGCTTTCTACTTTGCTTATCGAATT
Source organism: Bacteroidota bacterium (assembly GCA_020047755.1). Classification (GTDB taxonomy): domain Bacteria; phylum Bacteroidota; class Bacteroidia; order Bacteroidales; family JAIFNL01; genus JAIFNL01. The sequence continues at coordinate 26,422 of JAIFNL010000053.1, read as the reverse complement.
TATAGGAGCTTTGCTTTTGTTTGTAAGCGTAGATAACACGATGGATATGAGGCTTAGCGAACGATTCTTTTTTTCTGTTTTTCATAGCGTGTCTGCTTTTTGCAATGCAGGTTTTAGCACCCTGTCGATGGGATTAGCCCATGAGCAACTGAAATTTAATTATGCAATTCAATTAATTATAGCTTCATTGCTTGTTTTGGGAGGTTTGGGTTTTAGTGTTTTCATCAATTTATATAAATATTTGAAACATTATTTAACCAACAAAATACGACAATTTTTTTTGAAAGATAATTTTCATCATTTGCCTTGGGTTATTAATATTAATACAATAATTGTAGTATTGACTACCACTGTTTTAATTGTTTTGGGAACCGTAATCGTTTATATATTTGAATACAATTACATATTGAGCGAACATACTGGTTTTGGTAAATTAGTTACCGCTTTTTTTGCTTCGGTAACGCCCAGAACAGCCGGCTTTAATGCTTTTAATTTTGGCGAATTACAAACTTCTACCTTGTTGATAATCATTTTACTGATGTGGATTGGAGCTTCACCGGGTTCTACGGGAGGAGGTATCAAAACCAGTACTTTTTTTATTGCAGTATTGAATGTATTCAACCTATCGAAAGGCAAAGACCGCATTGAATTTATGCGACGTAAAATATCAAACATTTCGGTAAGAAGAGCTTATGCTTTGCTATTTTTGTCGTTGGTCGTTATTGGCATAGGCACTTTGCTTATGACTTTTTTTGAAAAAGACAAACCCTTATTAGCAATCGTATTTGAAGTTGTATCGGCTTATAGTACAGTGGGTTTAAGCATGGGAATTACCTTTACATTGTCATTAGCAAGCAAAATGCTGATTATAGCCATTATGTTTTTGGGTAGAGTTGGAATGCTTTCGGTGCTTATTGGGCTTTTTACGCAAGTACGAACATTAAACTATCAATACCCTAAGGAAGAGATAATTGTAATGTAATTAGGCTATTTAGCAAAAATAGAAACCCTTGTTTTTTATATTGTTTTGAAGAAAAAAATTTTAACATAAAATGAAATGAAATTTATAGTAGTAGGATTAGGAAATTTTGGCGCAGCATTAGCAATAAGTCTAACAGACATGGGGCACGAAGTAATAGGAGTGGATAAACGCTTACAAAAAGTAGATTTTTTGAAAGATAAAATCACCTTTACCGTAAGCCTCGATGCCACCGATGTAATTGCTGCTGGTTCGCTTCCCATAAAAGAAGTAGATGTAGTAATTGTAGCCATTGGCGAAGAAGAAGGAGCCTCTATTTTGGCTACCGCCGTAATGAAACAGCTTCACGCCAAGCGTATTATTAGCCGCGCCATCACTCCCGTAGAGCACATGGTGCTTGAAGCCATGGGAATAGACGAAATAGTACACCCCGAAGAAGATGCCGCTAGAAAACTTGCTAAAAAGCTAAATATTAGAGGAATAATAGAAGCTTTTGAATTAGCAGGTAGCTACAATATAGTAGAAGTAAAAGTACCACACGAATTTGTTGGCAAAAAACTGGAAGAACTCAAATTGAGCAACAAATACAATTTACTTGTGCTTACCATTATCAAAACAAAAAAAATAAACACCGTACTCAATATGCAACGAACAGTGCAGGAAATAAATGGAATAGCTACCGCCACCACTAAACTTTGCCAAGATGATATACTTGTTATTTTTGGAGATATAAACAACATCAAGCGCATGATTCAAAAATACGAATTGTAAATCAATATTTGTAACTTTCATATAATAAAATAATCTGAAATTAAATTTTAGAATAAAAAAATATGATAGAACTGAAAGCCCAAAAAAAAGAAGAAAACGAAAATGGAATCTTAAAATTTCTATTTTTTAGGCTACTCTTTAATTATTTAACATTTTTTTTAAATAATTAATGTTTTTTTTTTTTGAAAAAAATAAAATATAAACGATTGAAATATAATATTTTAAATAAAGTTATTCACAATTGGAGAACGAAAAGATAAAAATAAAGTAAACAAGCTATTGTTTTAAAAAAATATTGTTATAGCTTTGCACTCCGAAAAAATGACTTTAAAATAGTAAATTAATATTTTTATAATTTAACTTCATGCCAACAATACAGCAGTTAGTAAGAAAAGGACGCCAAGAGCTGGAGGATAAAAGCAAATCTCCTGCGATGGAATCATGTCCACAACGAAGAGGCGTGTGCGTAAGAGTTTACACTACAACACCAAAGAAACCAAACTCAGCTATGCGTAAAGTAGCCAGAGTTCGTTTGACTAATGGAAAAGAAGTAAACGCATATATACCCGGAGAAGGGCATAATTTACAAGAGCACTCGGTAGTATTAATTAGAGGTGGTAGAGTGAAAGACCTTCCGGGCGTTCGCTATCACATCATTAGAGGTGCGCTAGACACAGCCGGCGTTGACGGACGTACTCAAAGACGTTCTAAATATGGTACTAAAAGACCAAAAGCAGGAAAACAACAACAACCAGTAGCAGTTAAAAAGAAAAAATGAGAAGATCAAAACCTAAAAAAAGGATAATCTTGCCAGACCCAAAGTTTAACGACATAACCGTTACACGTTTCATCAACAATATGATGTATGATGGCAAGAAAAGTACAACGTACAAAATTTTCTACGATGCTTTAGACCTTGTAAAAGAGCGTTCGGCTAAAAAAATTGAAAAAAGCCCACTCGAAATCTGGAAAAAAGCCCTCGAAAACATTACTCCTCACGTAGAAGTAAAAAGTAGAAGAATAGGTGGAGCCACTTTCCAAGTTCCTATGGAAGTACGTCCAGAAAGAAAGATTTCTATCAGTATGAAAAACCTTATTCTTTTCTCAAGAAAAAGAACAGGTAAATCAATGAGCGACAAATTAGCTTCCGAAATTCTTGCAGCATACAACGAAGAAGGCGGAGCTTATAAGAAAAAAGAAGATACACATAAAATGGCAGAAGCTAACAAAGCATTCGCTCATTTTAGATTTTAATAGCTAGAAGAAAAGTAGAGTAAAAAAATAGAATGGCAAGAGACTTAAAATATACAAGAAATATAGGTATAATGGCTCACATTGATGCCGGTAAAACTACCGTTAGTGAACGTGTTTTGTTTTACACAGGTATCACTCACAAAATAGGCGAAGTACACGATGGAGCAGCCACTATGGACTGGATGGTGCAAGAGCAAGAAAGAGGAATCACAATTACTTCTGCAGCAACTACCACATTCTGGAACTACAATGAAAAAGAATACAAAGTAAACATCATTGATACTCCCGGGCACGTTGATTTTACCGTGGAAGTAGAACGCTCTTTACGTATTCTTGACGGTGCTGTTGCTTTGTTTTGCGCAGTAGGAGGTGTAGAGCCTCAATCCGAAACTGTATGGAGACAAGCCACTAAATATAAAGTTCCGCGTATTGCATTTGTAAACAAAATGGATAGAACCGGAGCCGACTTCTTTGGCGTAGTAAGCCAAATTCAAGAACGTCTTGGCGCAAATGCTATACCATTGCAAGTGCCAATAGGTTCAGAAGCTGATTTTAAAGGTGTAGTGGACTTAATCGAAAACAAAGCGATAGTTTGGATTGACGATGCTCAAAAAGGAACCAGATACGAATACGTTCCAATTCCTGCAGACCTTGAAGAAACTGTATATGAATGGCGCGAAAAATTGATTGAAAGCGTAGCAGAACAAAACGAAGAGTTAATGGAAAAATTCTTTGAAGATAGCGACTCTATTTCTGTAGAAGAAATAAAAGATGCCATCAGAAAAGCAACCATTGCTCAAACTATCGTACCTGTTCTTTGCGGTTCTGCTTTCAAAAATAAAGGAGTACAACGATTACTCGATGCTGTAGCTGCATTCTTACCTTCACCTCTCGATATTGAAGAGATAGAAGGAACAGACCCAGACGACGAATCGATAATAATTACCCGTAAACCATTAGAAAGTCAGCCTCTTGCTGCTTTAGCATTCAAAATAGCTACCGACCCTTTCGTAGGAAGACTAGCTTTCATTAGAGTTTATTCAGGCGTTTTGACCGGCGGTATGCAACTTTTCAATGCACGCAACGGCAAAACCACTAGAATATCAAAAATATATCAAATGCACGCAAACAAGCAAAACGCTATCGACGAAGTAGGTGCGGGCGACATTGCCGCTGTTGTGGGCTTTAAAGATATTAAAACAGGCGACACATTATGCGATGAAAAACATCCTATTTTGTTAGAGTCAATGACTTTCCCCGAACCTGTTATTGGTATTGCTATTGAACCAAAAACTCAAAAAGACATAGATAAACTTGGTTTAGCACTTAGCAAACTTTCTGAAGAAGATCCAACATTCTCAGTACATACTGACGAAGACACTGGACAAACTATCATCAGAGGTATGGGCGAGTTGCACCTCGAAATCATTGTAGATAGATTGAACCGCGAGTTTAAAGTAGAATGCAACCAAGGAAGACCTCAAGTAACTTACAAAGAAGCTATTACTGGAACCGTACACCACGAAGAAGTTTTCAAAAAACAATCGGGTGGTAGAGGTAAGTATGCTAAAATCAACGTAATTCTTTCGCCAGTAGATGACGCAAAAGAAGGCTTACAATTTGAAAACGCAGTGAAAGGCGGTAACATTCCTAAAGAATTTATCCCTTCCGTTGAAAAAGGTTTCAAAGCAGCCATGAAAAACGGACCTTTGGCAGGATACGAAATAGATTCGTTGAAAGTAGTTCTTACCGACGGAGCATTCCACGCAGTGGACTCTGACCAACTTTCGTTTGAGCTTGCTGCCAAAATGGCTTACAAAGCTGCTGCTGCAAAAGCAAACCCTGTATTATTAGAGCCAATTATGAAAATGGAGATAGTAACTCCAGAAGACTATATGGGCGACGTAATCGGCGATTTGAACAAGCGCAGAGGACAGGTTGAAGGCATGGAATCAAAAGCAGGTGCACGCGTAATCAAAGCCAAAGTACCTCTATCGGAAACATTCGGATACGTAACCGTATTGCGAACTCTTTCGCAGGGTAGAGCCACTTCGAGCATGGAATTCTTGCATTATGCACAACTTCCAGCTAACTTAGCCAAAGAAGTTATCGATAATATAAAAGGTAAATAAAAATAAAATAATATTCCGGCTCTTCTTTTAGAGTCCGGAATTTATAGTTTAACTAAATTCACTATTTAAAGTTTTATTAAATGAGTCAAAAGATAAGAATAAAACTTAAATCTTACGACCATAACTTGGTAGATAATTCAGCCGAGAAGATTGTTAAGACTGTGAAAGCAGCTGGTGCAGTAGTAAGCGGTCCAATTCCTTTGCCTACACACAAAAGAATTTTCACCGTATTGCGCTCAACTTTTGTAAACAAAAAATCACGCGAGCAGTTTGAGCTTTCGTCATACAAAAGATTGATTGACATATACAGCACTACACCAAAAACAATCGACGCTCTAATGAAATTAGAATTGCCAAGCGGTGTTGAAGTAGAGATTAAAGTTTGATAAGTAAACGTTGTGTTGCGAATGATTGTTCGTAACCGCCAACAAAAATTAACAAAAAATGCCAGGACTAATAGGAAAAAAAATCGGAATGACTTCTGTTTTCGACGAAAACGGAAAAAATGTTCCATGTACCGTAATTGAAGTAGGACCTTGCGTAGTAACTCAAATCAAATCGAAAGAAAAAGAAGGCTACAACGCCATTCAACTATCTTTTGAAGACAAAAAAGAGAAACATACTACAAAACCCGAGCTAGGACATTTCAAAAAAGCTGGTACAACACCCAAAAGGAAAGTTATAGAATTCGTAGGCGAAGAGAAAAACTGGAAATTAGGTGATGTTATTGATGTAAACTATTTCAGTAGCAACCAATGGTTAGATGTAATCGGAACATCTAAAGGAAAAGGATTCCAAGGCGTTGTAAAACGTCATGGATTTAGTGGTGTAAATGATGCCACACACGGTCAGCACAACAGATTGCGTGCTCCCGGATCACTTGGTGCATCGTCTCATCCATCGAGAGTTTTCAAAGGAATGAGAATGGCTGGAAGAACCGGTAACGAACGCGTAAAAGTTCTCAACCTTCGTGTAATGAAAATTATTTCGGACAAAAATTTATTGGTACTAAAAGGATCAGTACCCGGTGCAAAAGGTTCATATTTAATTATTGAGAAGTAATGGAATTAAATGTTTTAAACATACAAGGAAAAGAAACCGGAAGAAAAATCAATCTTGCAGAAACTATTTTCGGTATAGAACCCAATGACCATGCTATTTATTTAGACGTAAAACAGTATTTGGCTAATCAGCGTCAAGGTACACACAAATCGAAAGAACGCGCTGAGATACACAGAAGTACTAAAAAAGTAAAACGTCAAAAAGGTACTGGAACTGCAAGGATGGGTAGCGCAAAATCTCCACTTTTGCGTGGCGGTGGACGGGTTTTTGGACCACGTCCGAGAGATTATAGCTTCAAACTAAACAAGAAATTGAAAAGTTTGGCTCGCTTATCTGCTCTTTCATACAAAGTAAAAGAAAGCACAATATTTGTTGTTGAAGATTTTAGTTTTGATAAACCAAAAACAAAAGATTTATTAGGAATTTCTTCTAATTTAAATTTATTAAATAAAAAATCACTTTTTGTTTTATCAGACCAAAATAAAAACATATATTTGTCATCGCGTAATTTGAAAGACGTGAACGTAATAACAGCTTCAGACTTAAATACATACAGTATTTTGTACGCTAAAAATTTAGTGTTGTTTGAAAGCGCGGTTAAAGTTTTAGAAGAAAGATATAACCAAAAACAGTAATTTTGACATGGATATTTTAATAAAACCCATCGTAACTGAAAAAATGACTAAATTAGGTGAAAAACTTAATCGCTACGGATTTATTGTAAATGACGATGCAAACAAACTTCAAATAGCTTCGGCTGTAGAAGAAATGTACGGTGTTACAGTAAATTCTGTTAATACAGTTCGTTACGCAGGTAAAAGTAAATCGAGATTTACTAAAGCTGGAGTTATTTCTGGAAAAACGAAGGCATTTAAAAAAGCTATTATAACAGTAGCTAAGGGAGAGACAATTGATTTTTATAGCAATATTTAAGAAAAAATGGCTGTACGAAAAATTAAACCGACAACACCCGGTCAAAGACATAAAATAGCAAGTACTTTTGCGGAAATTACCACAAACGTGCCTGAAAAGTCGTTAACCACCGGAACATCAAAATCAGGTGGAAGAAACTACACAGGTAGAATGACCATGCGTCAAATAGGTGGTGGACACAAAAGGAAATATAGAGTAATTGACTTTAAGAGAGACAAAGAAGGGATTCCTGCTGTTGTGAAAACAATAGAATATGACCCTAATAGAACTGCTCGCATTGCACTATTATTTTATGCCGATGGTGAAAAAAGATATATCATCGCGCCCAACGGACTTCAAGTAGGGCAAACTGTAATTTCAGGAAAAGGTGTTGCACCAGAAGTAGGAAACTCGTTGTATTTATCCGATGTACCCCTTGGTAGTGTGGTTCACAATATCGAACTAAAACCCAACAAAGGCGCAGTAATGGCAAGAAGTGCCGGAACTTACGCTCAGCTTACATCAAGAGAAGGTAAATACGCAATTTTAAAACTGCCTTCAGGCGAAACCCGTATGGTATTGGTTACTTGTAAAGCAACCATGGGAGTAGTATCAAACTCTGAGCACAACCTCGAAAAATCAGGAAAAGCCGGTAGAGTACGTTGGCAAGGAAAACGTCCTCACGTAAGAGGTGTTGCCATGAACCCTGTAGATCACCCAATGGGCGGTGGTGAAGGAAAATCATCAGGCGGACACCCACGTTCACGCAAAGGTTTATTAGCTAAAGGTTACAAAACCAGAAGACCTAATAAATATTCTAGCAGATACATCATTGAAAATAGAAAAAAATAACCTGATAAAATAAAGGAAAAATGAGTAGATCGTTGAAAAAAGGCCCTTTTATTAATTATAAGCTAGAGAAAAAAGTTCTTGCTATGAATGACTCAGGCAAGAAATCTGTAATTAAAACATGGGCAAGAGCTTCCGTAATATCTCCTGACTTTGTTGGGCATACCATAGCAGTACATAATGGAAATAAATTCATTCCCGTATATGTAACTGAAAATATGGTAGGGCATAAATTTGGAGAATTCGCTCCAACTCGCACGTTTAGAGGCCATGGCGGAAAGAAAAATAAATAATAACCGTTAATTAGATTTAAACAAAATGGGTTCAAAAAAAAGACTAAGAGCGGAGCAAGCCAGTGAAGAAAGAAAAAATAAATATTTTGCTGTTTTAAGAAATTGCCCCACATCACCCAGAAAAATGAGATTAGTTGCAGACCAAATAAGAGGAGTTGATGTAAATAGTGCACTTGATATATTGAAATTTAGTTCCAAGGAAGCATCAAACAGACTTGAAAAATTATTAAAGTCAGCAATTGCCAACTGGGAAACTAAAAACGACGGAACAAGAATGGAAAATGCAAGTTTGTTTGTAAAAGAAATTTTTGTTGACTCTGCACGTGTTCTGAAAAGACTCAGACCTGCACCCCAAGGGAGAGCGCATAGAATAAGAAAAAGATCTAACCATGTTACTCTTATCTTAGGAAGTGCCGTTAACTCAATTGGAGAAGATAAAGAAGATACACAAGACAATCAAACCAAGTAATAATGGGACAAAAAACTAATCCAATCAGTAACAGGCTAGGAATCATCAGAGGATGGGATTCAAATTGGTACGGCGGAAACAAATATGCCGACAAATTAGTTGAAGATACTAAAATTAGAGAATATCTCAATACTCGTTTAGCTAAAGCAAGTATCTCTAGAATTATTATCGAAAGAACTTTAAAATTAATAACTGTTACTGTTCATACTGCCAGACCAGGTATCATTATAGGTAAAGGCGGTCAAGAAGTAGATAAATTAAAAGAAGAACTTAAAACAATCACAGAAAAGGACGTTCAAATTAACATCTTTGAAGTTAAGAGACCTGAGCTTGACGCTGTAATTGTGGCAAATAATATTGCTCGACAAGTTGAAGGCAAAATTGCTTACAAAAGAGCTATCAGAACTGCCATTGCTTCTACCATGAGAATGGGTGCCGAAGGTATGAAAGTACTTATTTCGGGACGTTTAAATGGAGCTGAAATGGCGCGTTCGGAAATGTTCAAAGAAGGGCGTACTCCATTACATACGCTTAGAGCTGATATTGATTATTCGATTGCCGAAGCACTTACAAAAGTTGGACTTATTGGTATCAAAGTTTGGATTTGCAAAGGTGAGGTTTATGGCAAACGTGACCTTTCGCCAAACATTGGGTTGAAAAAACAACAACAAAAAGCTAGTGTACCTAGCAACAAAGGTCCAAGAAGAAAAAGAAAATAGGCAATAAAAAAAACTAATTAAAATGTTACAACCGAAAAAGACTAAATTCAGGAAGCAGCAAAAAGGCAAAATGAAGGGCAATGCTGGAAGAGGAAACCAATTGGCTTTCGGTTCTTTCGGAATTAAGGCTCTTGAGCAAACTTGGATCACAGGTAGGCAAATAGAGGCTGCTCGTCAGGCAGTTACACGCCACATGAAACGTGAAGGACAAATTTGGATTCGTATATTTCCCGATAAGCCGATTACAAAAAAGCCGGCTGAAGTAAGGATGGGTAAAGGTAAAGGTGCTCCCGAATTATTCGTAGCTAGAGTTACTCCCGGACGAATTTTATTCGAAGCAGAAGGTGTTCCGTTCGAAATTGCCAAAGAAGCATTAAGATTGGCAGCCCAAAAATTGCCGATTGCTTGTAAATTTATTGTAAGACGTGATTACATTGAATCTTAAAAAATAAACGATGAAGAATTCAGAAATAGTAGAACTTTCAACAAACGATTTGTTTGATAAAATTGAAGATACAAAAGCGCATCTTAGCAAGTTGAAGTTAAACCATGCAATAACTCCCTTAGACAATCCCAACAAAATTAAGGAAGCCCGTCGTTTAATAGCAAGATTGATGACAGAATTGCACAAAAGAAACATGAAAGGAGAATAGAGTTATGGAAGATACAACTAGAAACTTGAGAAAAGAGCGTATTGGTGTAGTTGTGAGCACAAAAATGCAAAAATCGATTACTGTGGCTGTGCATAGAAAAGAAAAGCACCCAAAGTATGGTAAATTTGTGAAAAAAACAACTAAATTTATTGCTCACGACGAACAAAATACTTGTAACGAGGGCGACACCGTGAAAATAATGGAAACTCGACCTTTAAGCAAAAGGAAGAATTGGAGATTAGTTGAAATTATAGAAAGGGCTAAATAAAAATGATACAACAAGAATCGAGATTAGCAGTAGCTGATAACAGTGGTGCCAAAGAAGTACTTTGCATTAGAGTACTTGGAGGTACTAAAAGAAGATATGCCTCAGTGGGCGATAAAATCGTTGTAGCTGTTAAAAGTGTAATTCCTTCGAGCGGAGTAAAAAAAGGCTCTGTTACAAAAGCTGTTGTTGTGAGAACTAAAAAGCAAGTAAGAAGACAAGACGGTTCGTACATTAGCTTTGACGACAACGCAGTAGTATTACTTAATGCAGCAGACGAAATAAGAGGAACACGTATCTTTGGTCCTGTTGCACGCGAATTGAGAGACAAATACATGAAAATTGTATCTCTCGCCCCTGAAGTATTATAATTTAAAGATTATTTCGATGCAGAAAAAATTAAAAATTAAAAAGGGCGATACTGTGCAAGTTATGCGTGGAGAATATAAAGGACAAGAAGGCAAAGTTCTTAAAATTTATGTGGAAACAAACCGCGCATTAGTTGAAGGTGTGAACTTAATGTCAAAACACACTAAGCCAAATGCACAATATCCAGACGGAGGAATCATCAAAAAAGAAGCATCAGTGCATATTTCTAATTTGATGCTTTTAGATCCTTCTAAAGGCAAACCTACAAGAGTAGGTAGAAAACTCAATGCCAACAATAAATTAGTGCGTTACGCAAAAAAATCAAAAGAGGAGATTAAATAATGGAGTACACGCCAAATTTGAAGCGAAAGTACAAACAAGAAATTGTACCAAGACTAAAAGAGGAATTCGCTTATAAAAGCGTAATGCAAGTTCCTACTTTGGAGAAAATTGTTTTAAACCAAGGTTTGGGTAGAGCAATTGCCGATAAAAAACTTCTTGACATAGCTATCGAAGAATTATCGAACATAGCTGGTCAAAAAGCCGTAAAAACCATGTCGAAGAAAGATATTTCAAATTTCAAACTTCGTAGAAAAATGCCAATTGGCGCAAGAGTTACATTACGCAAAAACACAATGTATGAATTCTTAGAGCGTCTTATTTCTGTTTCATTACCACGCGTTCGCGACTTCAAAGGTGTAGCGTATAAATTTGATGGAAAAGGCAACTATACATTAGGTATAACCGAGCAAATCATTTTTCCTGAAATAGACATCGACAAAATCGACAAAATAACAGGTATGAATATAACTTTTGTTACATCGGCAAAAACTGATGAAGAAGGTTATGCTTTGTTAAGAGAATTTGGAGTACCATTCAAAAATAAAAAACAATCTTAAGAAATGGCTAAAGAATCAATGAAAGCTCGTGAAGTAAAGCGTAAACAACTTGTTGAAAAATACGCCGAAAAAAGAGCAAAATTAAAAGCAGAAAACGATTCAGAAGGATTACAAAAACTTCCTAAAAACTCAAATCCTATAAGAATGCACAACAGATGCAAACTTACCGGCAGACCAAGAGGATACATGCGTCAATTCGGAATCAGTAGAATATCGTTTAGAGAAATGGCCTCAAAAGGCTTAATACCTGGTGTAAAAAAAGCCAGCTGGTAAAAAATAATGTTTAATTGAAAGTACGATTGCATTAATCGAAACTCAAACAAATTTAAAAATGACAGATCCAATAGCAGATTTTTTAACGCGAGTAAGAAATGCCGTGATGGCAAAAAAAAGAGTGGTAGAAATACCCGGCTCTAACTTGAAGCGTGAAATGACAAAAATATTGCACGAAAAAGGATACATCTTAAGTTACAAATTTGAAGATGACGGAAAACAAGGCAATATAAAGATTGCCTTAAAATATCATCCACAAACTAAGGTGTCTGCAATAAAAAAAATAGAGAGAATTAGTAAACCGGGGCTAAGAAAATACGCCGGGTCAAAAGAGCTTCCGAGGGTTATCAACGGATTAGGTATCGCAATTCTTACTACATCGCAAGGTGTAATGACCAATAAAGAAGCGAAAAACTTAAATATCGGTGGCGAAGTTTTATGTTATGTATATTAAAAAAAGGAGTTTACAATGTCAAGAATTGGAAAATTACCTATAAGCATACCCGCCGGAGTTACCGTTAGTATCAATAATAATGAAGTAACCGTTAAGGGAAAGCTTGGTGAGCTAAAACAGAAAGTAGATAAAGATATTACAATAGAAATAGAGAATAACATTGTTGTCGTTTCACGTCCTACCGATCAAAAAAGACATAGAGCCATGCATGGTCTTTATCGCGCTTTAATTGCTAACATGGTGGAAGGAGTTTCTAAAGGTTTCGAAACCAAACAAGAATTTGTTGGTGTAGGTTACAGAGCCGAAGCCAAAGGACAAATTTTGGAAATGTCATTAGGATATTCTCACAATATAGCTATTGAAATACCCTCTGAAATTAAATTAGAGGCAACTACAGAAAAAAGAAAAAACCCAATCGTAGTTTTGAAAAGCCATGACAAACAATTGTTAGGAATGGTTGCTGCCAAAATACGTGCAATGCGTCCACCAGAACCTTACAAAGGTAAAGGTATTAAGTTCGTTGATGAAGAATTAAGAAGAAAAGCCGGAAAATCGGCAGCAGTATAATTTTTAAAATTTTTTGAATTATGGCTTTAGAAAAGCAAGAAAGACGATTGAAAATTCGAAGAAGAATCAGAAAAAATGTGAAAGGAACTGCTGAAGCACCAAGACTTTCTGTGTTCAGAAGTAATAAACATATTTTCGCTCAAGTAATTGACGACTTAAGTGGTATTACTATAGCATCTGCTTCTTCATTAAGCAAAGAAATTTCAGATAAAAAAGATATTAACAAAGTTGAACAAGCTAAATTAGTGGGCGATCTTATTGCAAAAAAAGCATTAGAGAAAGGAATTTCTGATGTTATTTTTGACAGAGGTGGTTTTCTATACCACGGAAGAGTGAAAAGCTTAGCTGATTCAGCCAGAGAAGGAGGACTTAAATTCTAAGAAACTATGTCAGCAAGTATAAAAAGAGTTAAAACAAGCGAGTTAGAGCTAAAAGATAGACTGGTAGCTATAAATCGCGTTACAAAAGTAACAAAAGGTGGACGTACATTTAGTTTCTCTGCTATAGTTGTGGTTGGCGACGAAAACGGTATCGTAGGATATGGTTTGGGTAAAGCAAGCGAAGTAACTACTGCTATTGCAAAAGGTGTTGAAGATGCTAAGAAAAACCTGATAAAAGTACCTATTTTCAAAGGAACAATTCCTCACGAGCAGGTAGCTAAATACGGTGGTGCAAGAGTGCTTATCATTCCTGCTTCGCATGGTACTGGTGTAAAAGCCGGTGGTGCAATGCGCGCGGTTTTGGAAAGCGTAGGTATTACCGACGTTTTGGCAAAATCAAAAGGCTCATCAAACCCTCACAACTTAGTGAAAGCTACTTTCGAGGCATTAGTGAATTTGCGCGATCCAAGAACTGTTGCTGTACACAGAAACATTTCTGTTGATAAAGTTTTTCATGGTTAATTTTCCCAAAAACAATTCTTAAGATATGAAAGTTAGAGTAAAACAAACAAGAAGTAAAATAGGGAGTACATTGCGCCAAAAAAGAACTTTACAAGCATTAGGCTTAGGTAAAGTAAGCTCTGTTTCTGAACAAGAAGCAACTCCTCAAATTTTAGGTATGATTAGTAAAGTACAGCATTTAGTTGTTGTAGAAGAAATTTAAGATATATTTTTTTTAAGATATGGATTTAAGTAATTTAACACCCGCGAAAGGTTCGACCAAAGCCCGCAAACGTATTGGTAGAGGTCAAGGTTCTGGTAAAGGCGGTACCTCTACAAGAGGGCACAAAGGAGCAAAATCTCGCTCAGGATATTCTAAGAAAATCGGTTTTGAAGGAGGTCAAATGCCTTTGCAAAGACGTGTTCCAAAATTCGGTTTTAGAAATATCAACAGAGTAGAATATAAAGCCATTAATATTAGTACATTACAAGAGCTTGCTGAGAAAAACAAACTAAGCGAAATCAACCAAGAAGTTTTGAGACAACATGGGTTGATTAATAAAAACGAATTAGTTAAAGTCTTAGCAAATGGTGTTTTAACCATAAAATTAGATGTAACTGCTCATTCTTTTTCAAAGAAAGCCGTTGAACTAATTGAAGCTGTTAATGGAAAAGCAATAAAATTATAGATAATGAAAGGTTTTATAGAAACAATAAAAAACATTTGGAAAATTGAGGATTTGAAATCACGAATCCTCAGTACCTTAGTTTTTTTGCTAATTTACAGGCTTGGTGCACAAATTGTATTGCCCGGTATAGACCCTGATGGTTTGGCTACTTTTCAAGATAGCACACAAGATGGATTACTAGGTCTTCTGAACATGTTTTCGGGAGGTGCTTTTGGTAATGCGTCTATTTTTGCTCTTGGAATCATGCCTTATATTTCGGCTTCTATCGTAATACAGCTTTTAGGTATGGCAGTGCCTTACTTCCAAAGGTTGCAAAAAGAAGGAGAAAGCGGCAGAAAAAAAATAAACCAAATCACTCGTTATCTGACAGTACTTATTACTGCTGGACAAGCTCCTGGATATATCTACACACTCACTTCGCAATTACCCGAAGGTGCCATTAAACTAGGACAAACATTCTTTATGTTAGAATCAATTTTGATTTTAGTAGCAGGAACTATGTTTGTGATGTGGCTTGGTGAAAAGATTACTGATAAAGGAATCGGAAATGGTATTTCACTGATTATTATGATTGGTATTATAGCTCGCCTTCCTTTTGCTTTGTTTGGTGAATTTGCATCTCGTTTAGAGCAAGCTGGAGGCGGATTAGTGATGTTCTTGGTTGAAATAGCAATTTTGTTTTTTATCTTCATGGCAGTTATATTGCTTGTGCAAGGTACAAGACGAATCCCTGTTCAGTATGCTAAACGAATAGTAGGCAATAAACAATACGGTGGTGTAAGACAATACATTCCTTTAAAAGTGAATGCAGCGGGCGTTATGCCTATCATTTTTGCACAAGCTTTGATGTTTATTCCTATGATGTTTTCAAGCTTTGATGCTTCTGCATTGAGTTCGATAGGAGCTGCATTTTCAGATTTTACTGGATTTTGGTATAATTTCACATTTGCAATACTTGTAATCGCATTTACTTATTTTTACACTGCAATTACAGTAAATCCAACGCAAATGGCTGAAGACATGAAGAAAAACGGTGGATTTATTCCTGGCGTAAAACCTGGTAAAAAGACAGTTGAATTTCTTGATACCGTAATGTCTCGTATTACTTTACCCGGTTCTATATTTCTTGCATTTGTGGCAATATTGCCAGCCTTTGCACAAATGGCAAACGTAAACAGTACTTTTGCACAATTTTTTGGTGGAACATCACTGTTGATTTTGGTAGGGGTAGTACTTGATACATTGCAACAGATTGAAAGTCATTTGTTAATGCGTCATTATGATGGTCTTATGAAATCAGGAAGAATAAAAGGACGTTCAGGTTCAGGCGCATCTGTTATTTAACTAAAGAAGCGGACACTAAAGAATGATTTTTTATAAAACTGATGATGAAATAGAATTGCTTAGATTGAGCAATATGTTAGTTGCTAGAACACACGGCGAAGTAGCAAAGCTTATGAAGCCGGGTGTTTCTACAATTAAACTCGACAAAATTGCTGAAGAATTTATTCGTGATAATGGTGGCATTCCTGGGTTTTTAAATTATGGAGGCTTTCCTAATACTTTATGTATATCAATAAACGAGCAAGTTGTTCATGGTTTACCATCAAAGCGCGAACTTCGTGAAGGGGACATTGTGTCAGTAGATTGTGGTGCAATATTGAATGGCTTTTATGGCGATTCGGCTTACACTTACGGAATAGGACAAATTAGCGCTAAAAACGAAAAACTTTTGCGAGTTACAAAGGAATCGTTGTACAAAGGAATTGAAAACGCAATGGTTGGAAAACGGCTGGGCGATGTTAGTTATGCAATTCAAGAACACGTAACCAAAGAGGGCTATTCTATTGTTAGAGAAATGGTAGGACATGGAGTAGGTCGCAAATTGCACGAAGAACCTCAGGTTCCAAATTATGGAAAAAGAGGGCAAGGCATAAAGTTACATTCGGGGCTTGTTATTGCAATAGAACCAATGATTAATATGGGGACTCGTGAAATAGTTCAGTTAGAAGATGGTTGGACTATGGCTACAAAAGACAGAAAAAATTCTGCACATTTTGAACATACCATTGCTGTTAGAAATGGCAAAGCAGATATTTTATCCTCTTTTGAGTTTATTGAAGAAGTGTTAAATAAAAATTCGTGAATTAATGGCAAAGCAAAAAGCTATAGAACAAGATGGCATAATAATTGAGGCTTTAGGGAACGCAATGTTTCGAGTTGAGCTTGAAAATGGTCATAAAATAATTGCCCATATTTCTGGAAAAATGAGAATGCATTATATAAAAATTCTCACTGGAGACAAGGTAAAGATAGAAATGTCGCCTTATGACTTAACAAAAGGAAGAATTATTTTTAGATATAAAAACTAAATTGTATTTTTGCGCAAAATTTTTGTGTAAAAATAGATAAAACTCAAAGAAAATGAAAGTTAGAACATCTGTAAAGAAACGCTCGGAAGACTGCGTTATAGTAAGAAGAAAAGGGCGTGTTTATATTATTAACAAAAAGAATCCCAAATACAAACAACGTCAAAACTAAATCAAAAGTAGAAATTTATGGCAAGAATAGCTGGAGTAGATATACCGAATGATAAACGAGGTGAAATAAGTCTTACTTATATCTACGGAATAGGAAGAAGTGCTGCTGGAAAAATTTTGGAAAAAGCAGGAGTAGATCTTAACCTAAAGGTAAAAGATTGGACTGACGAGCATTTTAGCGCAATACGTAAAGAAATTAGCGATAACTATGTTATTGAAGGTGAATTGCGTTCGGAAGTGCAATTAAATATAAAACGTTTAATGGACATTGGATGCTACAGAGGCATCAGACATCGTAGCGGATTGCCTGTTAGAGGACAATCTACTAAAAACAATGCTCGTACACGTAAAGGTAAAAAGAAAACTGTTGCTGGCAAAAAGAAAGCCACTAAATAATTAGGAGATATGGCAAAACAAAAGAAAGTAACTACAAAAAAACGTATCGTTAAAGTAGAAGCTATTGGCGAAGCTCACATTCATGCTTCATTCAATAATATAATTATTTCTTTAACAAATAGCACTGGTCAAGTAATTTCTTGGTCATCAGCAGGTAAAATGGGATTCAAGGGTTCAAAAAAGAACACTCCTTATGCGGCTCAAACTGCTGCTGCCGATTGCGCCAAAGCAGCTTTTGATGCTGGTTTACGTAAAGTAAAGGTATTTGTAAAAGGTCCGGGTAACGGAAGAGAATCTGCTATCAGATCACTTCATACTTCAGGTGTGGAAGTAACTGAAATTGTAGATGTTACACCATTGCCACACAATGGTTGCCGACCACCAAAAAGAAGAAGAGTATAATAACGTTAAAGAAATAGAAGAAAATGGCAAGATATATTGGACCAAAAACCAGAATAGCTAGAAAGTTTGATGACCCTATTTTCGGTCCCGATAAGTGGTTTGAAAAAAGAAAATTTCCTCCAGGACAGCATGGA
Organism: Bacteroidota bacterium; assembly: GCA_020047755.1. Taxonomy (GTDB): domain Bacteria; phylum Bacteroidota; class Bacteroidia; order Bacteroidales; family JAIFNL01; genus JAIFNL01. The sequence goes on along the minus strand of JAIFNL010000053.1, from coordinate 8,460 downwards.
ATAAACAAAAGAAGAGGTAAATTGTCTGTGTACGGTGTTCAGCTTAAAGAAAAGCAAAAAGCTAAATTTACTTATGGGTTGTTAGAAAAACAATTTTATAATTTGTATAAAAAAGCTTCAAGAGCAAAAGGTGTTACCGGTGAATTATTACTTCAATTCTTAGAGTCAAGACTCGATAACGTTGTTTTCAGATTAGGTATTGCACCTACTCGTTCGGCTGCACGTCAATTCGTTACTCACAAGCACATTGTGGTTAATGGCGAGCTTGTTAATATCCCTTCGTACCTTTTAAAAGCGGGTGATGTAGTGGGTGTTCGTGAAAAATCTAAATCGTTACAAGTTGTTACCGAATCATTATCATCTGCAAGATACTCAAAATTTTCTTGGTTAGAGTGGGATAGTTCGCTAATGGCTGGTAAATTTCTTAATATCGTTGAATTGTATTCTAAATAAGAAATAACTTTATGGCTATATTGGCTTTTCAAAAACCGGATAAAGTAATAATGATTGAATCGGACGACAAACTCGGCAAGTTCGAGTTTCGTCCGCTAGAACCCGGATATGGAATTACCGTAGGCAATGCATTAAGAAGAATTTTACTCTCTTCACTTGAAGGCTTTGCTATTACGTCTGTTAAAATTGATGGTGTTAATCATGAGTTTTCGACCATTACTGGCGTTATTGAAGATGTTACTGATATTATTCTTAATCTAAAACAAATCAGATTCAAACAAGTAGTTGAAGACATTGACCATGAAAAATTCACTGTTTCGATTACGGGTAAAGATGTGTTTAGGGCAGGTGATATTGATAGTTTCACTTCAGGATTTAAAATTTTAAATCCGGAATTAATCATTTGCAGAATGGAAGAGTCTGTAAGTTTGAAAATGGAACTTACCATTGAAAAAGGTAGAGGTTATGTGCCTGCTGAAGAAAATTCGGCTATTGCAGAAGAGATAGGTGTTATTCCTATTGACTCTATTTTTACTCCTATTCGGAATGTGAAATATTCGGTTGAAAACTATCGTGTTGAACAAAAAACGGATTATGAGAAGCTTGTAATTGAGATACAATCTGATGGGTCAATTCATCCAAAGGAAGCTCTTAAAGAAGCCGCTAAAATTCTTATTTACCATTTCATGTTATTTTCCGATGAAAAAATTACGTTAGAAACGGAAGAGAAACACGAAAATGAGGAATTCGATGAGGAAGTTCTTCATATGAGACAGTTGTTAAAAACTAAACTTGTAGATATGGATTTATCGGTAAGGGCTTTGAATTGTTTGAAAGCTGCCGATGTAGATACTTTGGGCGAGTTGGTTATTTATAATAAGAGTGATTTATTGAAATTTAGAAATTTTGGTAAAAAATCTTTGACTGAGCTCGATGATATGCTCGTAGGCTTGAGCCTTACTTTTGGTATGGACATAGCAAAATATAAATTAGATAAAGATTAAATGTAACATCTGGTAGTTTTTGAATAAGAAGCCAGAAGCAATAGTTATATATTTCAGACATGAGACATAGAAAGAAATTAAATCATTTAGGAAGAAAAAGCCAGCATAGACAAGCTATGCTTTCGAATATGGCTTCTTCGCTAATATTGCATAAACGAATTACTACTACACTTGCCAAGGCTAAAGCGCTTAGAGTTTATGTTGAGCCTTTGATTAACCGTAGCAAAGAGGATTCGACTCATTCGAGAAGGGTAGTTATGAGTTATTTGCAAAATAAAGAGTCTGTTACTGAGTTGTTCCGCGAAGTTTCGGTTAAAGTTGCCGATAGACCGGGTGGTTTTACTCGTATTTTGAAAACTGGGCACCGTTTGGGTGATAATGCAGAGATGTGTTTTATCGAATTGGTTGACTTTAACACTATTAGAGTGAAGGATTCAAAAGGTGCGGTGGCTGCTAAACCTACTCGTAGAAGAAGAAAAAAATCGGATACTGAGGCTAAAGTGGAAACTACGCAAGAATAGTTTTTGGGCGGTATGCAAATTTAAAAAAAAGCGATGTAAATTTATTTTTACATCGCTTTTTGTTGTTTAATGGTGCTATGGTTGTTTTATTTGTAGAATTGTAGGATTTGTTTTTATTGTGTTTTGTAATTTGGAATGGGGTGGGCGAGTGGGTGCTGGTTTTTATTTTCTTGACTTTGACAGTTTGAGAGCCTAAAAAACTGAAAGTCAAATAATTGACTTTTTGCTTTCGCACAACAAACAGCTATATATTACTCATTATCAAGTCATAAGGCACTGTGTCGTTTAATTTGTTTAATCTCATTTTACTGATTAACAGCTCAATATCTTGATTCATGGCAGAACGAAGATACAATTTTGAACCATCAAACTTCTGCTCTACAAGTGATACCTGCATTTTGTTCAAAACCGAGAAACATTTTTGCTCGCTCCAATTCATTTGCAACCGCAACCTATTTAGTAATGTATAGGCAATGAAGCACATAGATAAATGCCCTTCAATTCGTTTCCCTGTCCAATGAAACATTGGGCGAATTTCTAAATGACTTTTCATGGTTCTGAATGCGTGTTCTACTTCAAACAAATTGCTGTATTGCTCCAAAAGTTGTTTAACATTTGGATTTTCAATATTGGTAGCTATTGCTTTAAAACCATCATATCGAGCATCTTCCTCTATTTTTGTAACATTTAATTCTATTTTTGAAGTTTCTATTTTCAAATATTTTTTTGCACCTCCTGCCGAATGTTGCTCCAAAAGCGATGGTTTTTCTACATATTTCATCGCTTTGGCTTTGAGTTGCTCACGTTCATGGGCATCTTTTTTGGCTCGTTTGGCTGACCAGGTGCAAACAATTGTTCTACCTTTGTAAGGATAAACAACATAATCGATGCAAATTTCATTTGATTCGTCGTCTTTGCCCAAAACCAATTTTGTATAATTGGATTTATCGGTCAAATATTTTTTTGCCTCTTTGGTCAACGATTTTAACCTGTCTCCAACAATGTACTCATAATTACTTTTTTTAATTTGTTCAATATTGTCGTTCATTAGCATACCGCTATCAGCAACTATCACTAAATTAGACAATTGATATTCATTTTTCAATTTATTTACAACATCTGAAAAGGTATGCCCTTCGTAAGTATCGCCACGGTATATCCTGTAAGTTAGTGGGTTGCGAAATTTATCCACCAATATACCTAAAACCACCTGCAATTTCTTGTGTTTTCCATCTTTCGACCAGCCTTTTTGCCGAATATCATTTTCGTCCACAGGCATCGAAACATCAAAGTATAAGGTAGTTACATCATAAAAAACTACCGATAAATCCGAACTAAAAATATTTTTATGAAGATTAAAAAAATGAGCTTGAATTTCATTTTGAGCCTGGCTTAAAATGTCCAAACTACGATACAAATTTTCTAACGCAACAGGCTGTATTCCAATATATTCTGATTGATTGTGAAAGGTTTGAAGTTTTGAACAAGGAACATTTAAACGTTCGGCAAGCATTAATTTTAAAACATTCACAAAATCGTTTTAAAGGTATTCCACAATGAATTGACAATTTGAATATAACCATAATTGTATCTAGCTAATTCCCTTAATCCCAAGTCCTTAATGTTTTCGATAGGACAACCGGCAAGTTTTAAGAATTTTTGTCCAATAGCTTGAAGTTCGGTTGATTTATAATCTTCCAGTCTGCCTAAATTGTAAAGCGTTTTGCACAAAGACTTGCCATCTTTCCTATATCCTTGAATGATACGCATATAAGAGCCAGATTTCTTTTTTTCTATTCGTAAATAAGCCATAATGAATTGATATAAAATAATTTGGCAATAATACAACTAAAAAATCAGAAAACAAATTTTTTTCGCACAACACAATTTTTTTTATCAAAAAATACAAAACCATAATAATCAACACTTTACAATTTCAAGTAAAATGAAAAATGGGCGTTTCAGCCTCCAAACTGTCAAAGTCAAGAAATAAAATAGAACTAATTGATTATGAATTTTATCAAAGTTTTTACTTTAACAAAGTTTACTAAAAAAACAGAACTCTAATTAAACCCAAATGGATAGGTATTTTTTTAAAAACACGTTCGTCATTAAAAAAAACACTTTTTGTTTTGAAATTTGGAATAAATAAGATAACTTGCAGTTTTTTTCAACGGCAAATTAAAATTATAGAGCAAAACCATAAAGTGATGAATTTAGCGGAAAAAACGATTGTTATTTTAGGATACAAAGGTATGTTGGGGCAAATGATAACTGCTTATTTTAAGCCCAGAGTAAAAGAAATTGTACATTTCGATATTCGTTTTGATGCCGAAAACAAATGGTTGTTTGTAGATGAAATACGAAAATATCCCAATGCTGTTATTTTCAATGCCATAGGCAAAATAAAGCAAAAAACGGAAGATGATTTTGAACTATTGATGGCAAATACCATTTTGCCTCTCGAATTGCACAATCACTTGCTACCCAATCAGTTTTTGGTGCACCCAAGTACCGATTGCGTTTTCGATGGCAACACCAATATTCCGTACCGCCAAGTAAACGAATCTGATGCCAGAGATACTTACGGTTGGTCTAAACGCTTGGGCGAGATAGCTTTGCAAGATAGAAGGCGAACAGTTATTTTTAGGGTTTCGATTATTGGCGAAGATAAATTGACCAACAAGGGCTTACTGTCTTGGTTTTTGTCGCAAAATAAAGCAAGCGTGCTTAATGGTTTTACCAATCACTATTGGAATGGCATCACCACGCTGGAATGGTGCAAACAGGTTGAATTTTATTTAACCGAAAAGAACCAAAGCGATAAGGAAGGAAAGCTTTTTCAGATAGGCACTCAGCAACATTACACAAAATATGAAATGTTGCAACTATTTCAGCAGGTATATCAAACCGATTATACAATCAAAGAATACAAAACTGAAATGCCCGTAGATAGAAGGCTTTACCCCGATATAACTGCCAAATGCCTCAAAGAACAATTGCAAGAAATGAAAGAATTTTGCCAGATTTATTTTTAATAGCTTTGTTATGAAGTTTGAAAACAAACTTAAAAAAAACGATTATTCACTATTCGCAGCTTAATGAACGAATCAATTTTGAAGCTATGAAAAATACAATTGCCGAAAGAGTGTATGATTTTTTGAAAAATTATCCACCTTTTAAAATGCTAAGCAAAGAATTATTGACAACAATTTCGGAAAATGTAAAAATTTTGTATTTCGAAACCGAAACCAAAATTTTTGAAATAGACGAGCCTGTTGGCGACAATTTTTATATTGTAAAAGATGGCGCAGTGGGGATTTATTCGGGTACAAAAAATGGTTTGGCCGATAAATGTGGCGAAGGCGACATTTTTGGTTTGCGTGCCCTTATCAGAAAAGATAAATACCAATTGACAGCTATTACTCACGAAGAGAGTATTATTTACAGCATTTCTTTGGATTTGCTGCAAGAAATAATGCAAACCAGCCAAGAAGCCAAAGAATTTATAATCACCAGTTTTGCCACCGACAATAATTCTAACACAAAGCAAGATTCGGTTTTGGACAAGTTATTTGCCAACGAGAAAAATTCTTTTACCGAAGTTCAAGCGGTGCAATATTCCGAAAACACAATTACTTGCTCAATAAGCACTAGCATACAAGAAGCAGCCTTGCTCATGTCGCAGCACAAAGTAGGCTCTATCATTATCACGAAAAACGAGAAGCCGATTGGCATCATTACCGACAAAGATTTGCGCTTCAAAATTGCCACCGGAAAGTTTGGAATAGACCAGAAAGTGGACAAAATAATGTCTTCGCCTGTGATTACAAGTGCCAAAGAAATTAGCATAGCCGAAGCCCAAATGAGTATGCTCAAGTGCAACATAGCCCACTTGTGCATCACGCAAGATGGAACGCCCGATTCAAAATTAATTGGTATTTTGTCGGAGCACGATATTGTGCTAAGTTACGGCAACAACCCATCGGTGCTGATAAAAGAAATAAAACGCAGCAAGGAAACGGCAATTTTAAAATCGGTGCGACAAAAAGCCGAGCAACTGCTCAAAGCTTATTTAGAGCAAAATGTAGATATTTTGTTCATTGCCAACGTACTTTCGCACATTAACGATGCCATCACCAAGCAATTGATAGAGCTTTCTATCGACGAGATGAATGAAAAACCTCCTGTAAATTTTGCTTGGCTTTCGCTGGGAAGTATGGGCAGGAACGAGCAGTTTTTGCTTACAGACCAAGACAATGCTTTGGTTTTTGACGATGTTGCAGAGAATGAATATACCAAAACCAAAGATTATTTTATAAGCCTGTCGCATAAAATCAACGACAAATTGAATCAAATTGGCTTTGAATATTGTCCGGCAGATGTAATGGCACGCAACCCTAAGTGGTGTCTTTCGCTTAGTCAATGGAATAACCAATTCAAGCAATGGATTGTTAGCCCAACCAACGAAAAGGTAATGCTTTGCACCATTTTTTTCGATTATCGCTTGGTTTATGGAAAACATGAGTTGGTAAGCCAAATGACTCAATCAATTTTCAAGTCCATCGACGGATTTGAAATTTTCTTAAACTTTTTAGCCTTAAATGCTACTCAAAATCCTCCACCGTTGAGCTTTTTCCGAAACTTTTTGGTAGAAGCAGGCGGCGAGCATAAAAACCAGTTCGACATCAAAGCCAGAGCCATTATGCCTTTGGTAGATGCAGCTCGTCTGCTCATTTTGTCGCACCATGTAGGCAACTGCAACAACACTATTTTGCGCTACCAACGCCTTGTAAAACTAGAGCCGCAAAACGCAGAGCTGTTTGAAGAGTGCATAGAATCGTATAAAAAATTGCTGCACTTCAGAAGTTTGCAAGGAATTAGAAACAACGATTCGGGCAGATATGTAGATTTGAATAGCTTGAGCAAGTCCGATAAATTGCAGCTTCGCAGCAGCTTTAAACCTATAAAAGACATTCAAGAACTCATATCGGTTCGTTTCAGACTTTCGCATTTGCGATGATGAGAGGTTGATGTGGTGTTTTTAATTGGCACAGCCTCAAATCAATTTAGAAATACGATTTAATTAAATGTCTATCATACAAACCTGTCAGATTTTTAAAACCTGACTTGTTTAAATGAATATCGGACAGTTATTTAGCATACACTCCTTATCAATAGAACAATAGAATTATGTTTGGAACTATTTTTAGAAAGAAATATCCCGATTTTTGGAATAAATACGACAATTATTTCAAAGAAAATAAAGAAACAGATATTGAAAATACTCGTTTTGTAGTTTTTGATACCGAAAGTACTGGTTTGGACATCAAAAACGACAGGATACTTTCCATAGGAGCTATTTCTATTTTGGGCAACAGCATCGATGTGTCCCATAGTTTTGAAATTTATCTCAATCAAGAGAAATTCAATGCCGATACAGTAAAAATCCATGGCATTTTGAAAGCCGGAAACCTTACTAAGTTTTCGGAAGAAGAAGCAATTATCCAATTTATCAACTACATCCGCGATGGTATTTTGGTAGCGCATCATGTTGATTTTGATGTAGCTATTATCGACAAAGCCCTCAGCCGTATGAATTTACCAAAACTCAAAAACAAACGCATTGATACGGGCGTTTTGTACAAAATGAGCTTGCCTTATTCCCAAACGTACAAGCATTTTGGGCTCGATGAGCTTTGCAATGTGTATAAAATAACAAAACATGACCGCCATACTGCTTCAGGCGATGCTTACATTGCGGCTATTCTTTTTCAAAAAATAATGGCAAGCCTCAAAAAGAAAAACAAGAATTTACAGCTTCGCGATTTATTTCATTCTCAAAAAAGAGAAGGCTTGTTGTAATGTTCTATTGTTGTTTTGTTTTGGAAAATAAATGCTTTGTTTTTTATTTATAAAGCTATTTCTTTCCCCAATTCCATTTGATGGTGTAGGGCCAAGGGCTTCTTTTTGGTGGCGGTGGTGGCGGTGGCGGTGGTTTTAATGTAAATGTTTCTCGGTAAGGCTCTTCCGCGCTGTGGTGATGGTAGCTAAAATACATTTTCCACAGGTTCGATTGCTCTACATCGCCTTCGATAAGCCAGATTTCTACATCGCCTTGCACATAAAAAACGGCATCTAAATTGGTTTTGATGCGCCAACCTTTGTTGGGCGAATGGTATTGAATCACTGCATTTTGCAATTTCCAAACGTCCATAATTTCTTTGCCCGAACGCCGCACAACAATGTAATTGCCTATTTCTTCATTAAAAACTTCTTCGCTAATCATATTGTATATTGTTAAAATTAGTCGGTAATTCAATTAAACACTACTACCATTTTGTTTCATCGTATTGAATTAAATATGTTGATATCGTAACATTATTAATCTTTTCGCTGTCTTCTTTTACACTCGCTTGATATTCAATGTCGTTAGGGCAAAAAACAAGATAAACGCCATTGTTTAATCCCAAACTTTGACA
>JAIFNL010000251.1 GCA_020047755.1 Bacteroidota bacterium | reverse complement strand
ATGAAAAAATTTCTACAAAAGAAAATAATGCTTAAACATTTATACATCGAGAAAGCACTTTCTACTCCCGAAATAAGCCGAATTACCAATTTGAGTGCTCCAACTGTAATTAGTTTGCTCAACGAATTGATAAAAGAGCAAATAGTAATAGAAAAAGGCACTGGAAATTCAAGTGGTGGACGAAAACCCAATCTTTTTGGTTTAAATGCCGAGCAAATTCTTTTTTTAGCTATTGATATTCGCAATCATTACACTCGAATTACTATTTTCGATGTCAATAATGCGCCAGTGAGCGAAATTAGAAAAGTAGATGTGCGGTTGGCAAATAAAATAGAGGTGATGGATTTGATAGTGGAAGAAGCCAATAAATTAATTGAGCAATCGGGCATAAATAAAGAATGTTTGATAAGTGTAGGTGTGAGTTTTCCGGGTCTTGTGGACTCCGAAAAAGGCATAAATTACACCTATTTCGATATAAAAGGTGGAATTAGAGCTTATTTGGAAGCCAAATTTGACCGACCAGTGGAAATAGAAAACGATGCACGCATACGTGCGTTGGGAGAATTGAAATTTGGTTTGGCAAAAGGATTGCAAAACGTGTTGGTGATAGATGTGGATTGGGGAATTGGTTTGGGCATGATTTTAAATGGCAAGCTTTACCGAGGAAATTCGGGCTTTGCTGGCGAATTTTCGCACATCAATATAGTGGAAGAAGGTTTGCTTTGCGCTTGCGGAAAGCGTGGTTGCTTAGAAACAGTGGCTTCGGCGGGTGCGCTTACCGAACTTGCAAAAGAAGAACTTCGACAAGGCAAACTTTCGCTTTTGAACGAAATGGCTGGCAATGATATAAATGCTATAAATTCCGAATTAATTATTCAGGCGGCAATCGATGGCGACCAATTTGCAATTGGTTTGTTCGATAAAGTCGGAAAGAAATTAGGTAAAGGCATTGCGAGCTTGGTGCATTTGTACAATCCCGAAAAAATAATTATTGGCGGAAAACTTTCGCGTGTAAACGATTATTTGATTGCACCTATTTATCAGATGCTCAATAAGTTCTGTATTTCAAAAGTACGTGAAGATGTGGTTATCGAAGTTTCGACTTTGAACGAAAATTCGGGAATAATTGGAGCGGCTGCTTTTGTGATGGACAGTATTTTTAATGCTGAAAATTGATGGCTATGGGTTTTGAATAGCAAAACCATAGTGTTTTTTTAGTTTAACGTGTGAAAATTTTATTAGAAACTTGAAGTTAGGTTTTTTAAACGAAATAGAATTTTATTGAGATAAAATTCTCTGAAATTAAATGTTATTGGTTTTTAAAATTTATTGGTTATTATTTTTTTATTATTAAATGTTTAAAAAACCGAAGCTGTTAAGTTTTTAGTACTTAAAATAGAAAGAAAAAAGAAAAGTTATTTTGATTAACAAATTGATTTTCTTTAATTTAAGTATGAAATTTTAAATAAAATCATAATTATTAATCCTAAAATTTAAAAAATGAGAAAAATCGTTTTTGTGCTTTTGCTGTTGGCATCAACCTTTGGTGTTAATTATGCCCAAACAGTAAGCGGTACGGTAACAGATGCTGCTGACGGTCAGCCACTTCCGGGTGTAAATGTGTCAGTACAAGGAACTTCAAATGGTGCAATGACCAATGCTCTAGTGTTTTCGTTTATTGGCTATGCTACTCAAAATGTGTCTGTTAATGGTCAAACAACTATCAATGTAGTTTTAGCTACCGACGACCAAGTAATTGAAGATGTTGTAATTACAGCTTTAGGTATCGAAAAACCAGCCAGTGGAGTTACGTATTCTACTCAAAAAGTTGATGGCGAAGAACTTACAAGAGCTAAAGATGTAAACTTAATCAACTCAATGGCAGGAAAATCTGCCGGAGTAGTTATTACAAGAGGTGCATCGGGTTTAGGCGGTTCATCTAAGGTTGTACTTAGAGGAAACAAGTCGATAGCCGGAAATAATCAGGTACTTTATGTGATTGATGGTATTCCGATGAATAACGCGAATGGAACTCAAAGTGGCGACCTTTATTCTGCTTACGATGGCGGCGATGCAATTTCGAATTTAAACCCTGAAGATATTGAAAGTATTAATGTTTTGAAAGGTGCTTCTGCTTCGGCATTGTATGGAAGTCAAGCTGCAAACGGTGTAATTTTAATCACTACCAAAAAAGGCAAAAATGGCGTTTCTGATATAAGTTTCTCTTCTACAACTACTTTCGAATCGCCTTTGGCTTTGCCACTTGTGCAAACCGAATATGGCAAAACAACTCCAACAGGTTACGAAAACTGGGGAACAAAAACCAGTGGATTGAATGCTAATCACTTAGAAGATTTTTTCCAAACCGGAATTACTTCAATCAATAATATTTCGATTACAAGTGGAAACGAAAAAAATCAATTTTATACTTCTTACGCAAATACTTCAGGCAAAGGAATTACTCCGGGCAACGAACTTTTCAAACACAATTTGACTTTGAGAGGAACATCGCAAGTAACTGAAAGATTGAGAATTGATGTAAGTGCAAACATTTTGAGCCAAAAAGTGAACAAAAGACCTTATGGCGGTTATTATTTCAACCCGTTGGTAGGTGTGTATTTGTTTCCGGTAGGCGATGATTTTGCTCAGTATGAGGAGTTTGAAAAATTTGATGCTTCGAGAAATTTCAATGTTCAAAATTGGGATTATTCAATGGATCAAGGTGGTTTATCGTTCCAAAATCCATATTGGGTAGCTGAGCGCAATCCTTCTTATGCTATCAGAAACAGATTGTTATCTACTTTTTCGGCTAAATACGACATCGCAAAAGGCATTTATGCAATGGCTCGTTTGAACTACGACAAAACGACTGACGAATTTGAACAACATATTTACGCTTCTACCGACCAAGTAATTTCGCACGCAAATGGCGAATATACGATGTACAATTATGGAACTTCGCAAATTTATGCCGATGTGTTGTTGGTGGGCTCAAAAGAATTGAGCGAATCTTTAACACTTGATGCTACTTTGGGTTTTAGTACCACTTCTAATTCAGATAAAGGTTTCAGAGCCAGTTCATTCACAAACGATTTAGATGGTTCGACTCACAAATTTGGGTTGTATTATGCCAACTTATTTTCACTTGGAAACATCAACGGAACCAGCGATTTTGCTAAAAGAGATTACAAAGTGGAAGCTTTTTCGCAAGCAGTATTTGGTAATGTTCAATTTGGAATCAAAAAAATGTTATTCATTGATTTTTCTGGAAGAAATGAATGGTCTTCTACTGTAAACAAAACATTTTTCTATCCACAAGTTGGTGCTTCATTTATTGTAACACAAGCAATTACACCAACCGATGCTTTCACTTATGGAAAAGTTCGCTTGTCGTATGCGCAAGTAGGTAACGCATTGCCTTTTGGTTATTCTAATACAAATCCTCCTTACGGAATTTTACCCGGCGGAAGCCCAATTGGTGCGCAAGCAAAACCAATGCCCGGAACTGATTTATTGCCCGAAAGAACTTCTTCTTTTGAGATTGGTTTAGAAGCCAGATTCTTGAACAGCAACTTGTTTGTAGATGCAACCTATTACAACACAACCACTGAAGACCAAGTATTTAGAATTGCAGCTCCAGCCGGAGAAAGCGAAACTCCTTATTATTATGTAAACGGTGGAAATATCAAAAATAGTGGTATTGAATTGAGTTTGGGTTATAATTTTATAGCCGAAAACGGCTTGAAATGGACTCCAAGCATGAACTTCTCAACCAACAAAAACGAAGTTATCGAACTTTCGGACAAATTAGACCAACCTTTCGTAACGGTAACTTCTATGGATCAATCAAAGATTTATGAATTGAGAATTGTAGAAGGCGGCTCTTATGGCGACATGTACGGTTACAAATTCCAACGCGATGCAAGCGGAAATATTTTAAAAGATGGAACTACCGGCGACCCATTAAGAACAGAAAATGTTGAATTGATGGGAAATGCTAACCCCGATTTTCTTTTGAGTATGAACAATACTTTTAGCTTCAAAGGTTTGAATTTGAGCTTTTTACTCGATGGCAGATTTGGTGGCGATGTAGTTTCAGTTACTGAATCTTACCTCGACGAAAGAGGTTTGTCGCAAAGAACTGCTGATGCTCGAAACGGAAGTTTTGTAGTTGATGGCACTTCATTTGACCCCGAAACTTATTTCAAAGCTGTTGGTGGCTCAGCCGGAATTGGCGAAGCTTATGTTTACAATGCAACCAACATTCGTTTAAGAGAATTGTCTTTGGGATATTCTTTTGGCTCTAAATTTTTTGGTGGAGCAATCAAAGGTCTTGACTTATCGCTTGTAGGTAGAAATTTATTTTTCTTGTACAAAGATGCACCTTTCGACCCAGAATTGACTCTTTCGTCAGGCAACGGTTTGCAAGGTTTGGAAGCATTCAGCATGCCTTCGACCAGAACACTCGGTTTCAACCTAAAAGTTAAATTTTAAGCACCAGTAGAAATTGATGTTTATCGATTTTTTAAAAAAATCTCAAAACATTAAAATTAGTGATTAAAAGTAGATAATTAACATTAAAGATTATAAAAATGAGTAGGAGTACTCGTTACGTTTTCTGCATGTGAAAGCTACATGGAAGGTTTGAATGTAGATAAAAAGGCACTAACAACCGAAGATTTGCAACGTGATGCAAAAGATGTAGGCGCATTTATTGCTCCCATGATGAGAAACATTCGCATCATTTCTCCCGAATGGCAATATCAATTGCAACAAAACTTAAATGCCGATATTTATTCGGGTTATATGATGAGCGCAAGTCCATTTGCAAACGCTAACAATCCTCAATATCAAATGAATGACGGCTGGAATGGTTTCATTTACAGCGTTACTGCCAACAATGTTATGTCGGTTTATTTAGATTTGACAAAAAAAGGAGCAGCCGAGAAATATCCTGATTTGTATGCAATTGTAACTATTTTGAAAGTAATTGCAATGCACCGTTTGGTAGATACTTTTGGTCCAATGCCTTATACTGAATACGGACAAGCCAATGCAAAATTTGACAGCGAAGAACAAGCTTACAATCAGTTCTTTATCGATTTGAAAGCAGCCGTAGATGTTTTAACCGAATACGAAAACGACGATGCAAATTTTGATGCACGTTTTGCTCCTTTCGATGCTTCTACATTCAATGGCGATTACGAAAAATGGATTCAACTAGCTAATTCATTGAGACTTCGTTTAGCAATGAGAATTTCAAACGTAAATGCTACAAAAGCTAAAACCGAAGCCGAAGCTGCTATCAATCAAGAATATGGAGTTCTCGAAAGTGGTGATTTTTCGATTACTCATACGTTCAATAATCCACTTGGAGTAATAAGTGGTGGTTGGAATGATATTTTAATGGGCGCACCAATGGAATCAATATTAGGAGGTTACGACGATCCACGTTTGTCTAAATTTTTCTTACCTGCTACAGGATCTGGAGTAGAAGGACAATTTAAAGGAATAAGAAATGGTGTAGAAGTAGGAACAGACAAAACAAAATACATTGGTTATTCATTGTTAAATGTAAAAAATAGCGATGCTGTGTTGCTGATGCCTGCTGCCGAAACTCATTTTTTAAGAGCCGAAGCTGCTTTAAAAGGCTGGAACGCTGGCGGAACAGCACAATCGTTTTACGAAAGTGGAATTGCTGCTTCTTTTGATCAACACGGAGTTAATTTGGGCAATTATTTGTCGAGAACCAACAAACCTATGGAATATATTGATACAAAAGATGATGGAAACAGCGTAAAAACCGGAAATTCACTTTTGAGCACTGCGAGCATAGCTTGGTCAGACGCTTCAACGAATGCAGAGCGTTTTGAAAAAATTTACACTCAAAAATGGATTGCTTTGTTCCCTGAAGGTTTAGAAGCTTGGTCTGAATTTAGAAGAACCGGATATCCAAAACTTTTCTCCGTTGTAATTAACAGAAGTGGTGGCGATGTTCCTAATGGTGAATTTATTAGTCGCATTCCTTATCCAACGGCTATAACTTCCTCTAATCCAACAGCTTCTCAAACTGCAATCGACTCTTATTTAGGCGGTAAAAACAGTGCTGGTACTAAATTGTGGTGGGACGTAAACGAACAAACTAAATGATTAATAACTCGTTAATTAAAAAAGGATTTATTAAATTTAAAGATTTTCTTTTTAAAAAGAACAAAGGGTTGAAAATTTTAATAATTAATAAAAATAAATTAACGAATTATTAAATCAGCACAGCATTATGAAAAAAGTTTCAAAAAAAATGTTCGATAATAATTTTTGAACTGATTGAATATCAACATTGCCAGAGTGTAAAACTTTGGCAATGTTCCTTTTTGCCGATTTGCACCGTTTTTTTAGAGTTGTATTTTGTATGTTAATATGATTAATTACAATAAAATGAAAAATAATAGTAGCTTATCTGTTAAAATTTAGTAGGTTAAATGATTATTAATTTGTAGTATAAATTTTAAATTTGATTGTATATTTTCTAAAAAAAATATATTTTTGTAATCAAAAAAACAACAGAAAAGTAGTCATTAAAAAAAACTAAATATGAAAGACATCAAATTTACAAAAAATAAAAATACGGTAAAACACGCTTTGCAAACACGTTTTGAAAATATTCCGGTGATTATTTATCCCGATTTCAAAGATGCAGCAATTGCAGTTGCCAATGAAATTGCTGCTTTGATAAAAATAAAGCAGCTCGAGGGCGAATATTGTGTGCTTGGTTTACCTACGGGTTCTACGCCTATAAGTGTTTATAGTGAGCTTATTAGAATGCACAAAAAAGATGGACTGAGTTTTAGCAATGTGGTGGTTTTTAATACCGATGAATATTATCCTATTGCCAAAGATTCATTGCAAAGCTTTTCGCATTTTATGCACGAAAATTTGTACAAGCACATTGATATTCAGAAAGAAAATATCAACTTAATTGATGGTAGCGTAAGTAAAGATGAACTTTATAAATACTGCAAAACTTACGAAGATAAAATAGAATCGTTTGGTGGAATCGATTTGCAACTTTTGGGAATTGGTCGCACCGGACATATTGGCTTCAACGAGCCTGGTTCTATGAAAAACTCCATTACACGTCCTGTGGTGCTCGACTACATGACTCGCAACGATGTAGCTTCCGAATTTCATGGTTTAGAGAATGTTCCACGCAAAAGTATAACTATGGGCGTTGGCACAATTTTGAAAGCTAAAAAAATAATTTTGATGGCGCACAGCGAGCAAAAGTCAAAAATTATCAAGGAAATGGTGGAAGGTTCTATTACGAGCAAAATTCCGGCAACCTATTTGCAACACCATGAAAATGTGAAAGTTCTGCTCGATAATGGAGCTGCCGAACAATTAACTCGCATCAAAACTCCTTGGCTGGTTGATACCATCGATTGGAACGACAAATTGGTAAGAAAAGCCGTTGTTTGGCTTTGCCAAAAAGTAGAAAAACCTATTTTGAAATTAACTGACCGCGATTACAACGACCACGGAATGACAGAATTGATTGCTGAATACGGACCCGCTTACAATATCAACATAAAGGTTTTCAATGATTTACAGCGCACAATTACCGGCTGGCCCGGAGGAAAACCCAATGCCGACGACAGCAACAGACCCGAACGTGCAATGCCAGCCAAAAAACGCGTGGTTATTTTTAGCCCTCACCCCGATGATGATGTAATTTCGATGGGAGGAACTTTTCTTAGATTAGTAGAACATAAACATGAGGTTCATATCGCTTACCAAACCTCAGGAAATATTGCAGTTACCGACGATTACTGTTTGCGTTATCTCGATTTTTTGAAAGAATACCAAGCTAGTTTTGATGCCGGAAATAAAACCATGTTGGACAAACATGCCGAAATAATAAATTTTATCAAAAATAAAAAACCAGGTGAGCTTGATATGCCCGAAGTGCGCAAAGTAAAAGGCTTTATTCGCAGAGGCGAGGCTTTAGATGCGTGCCGATATTTTGGCGTTTCGGCTGAAAATGCACATTTTTTGGATTTGCCTTTTTATGAAACAGGCGCAGTAAAAAAATCGCCCATTGGAAAAGCCGACATCGACATTATTGCGAAGCTTTTACAAGAAGTGAAACCTCATCAAATCTTTGCAGCTGGCGATTTGTCTGACCCGCACGGAACTCACCGAGTTTGCCTCGATGCTATTTTTGCTGCCATTGAACTTCTGAAAAATGAAAAATGGATGAAAGATTGCTACGTTTGGCTTTATCGTGGAGCTTGGCAAGAGTGGGACGTGGACGTGGTGGAAATGGCTGTACCCATTAGCCCTGAGGAACTTATGCGCAAGCGTAATGCCATCTTCAAACACCAATCGCAAAAAGACGGTGCTATGTTTCCGGGTGCCGATGCTCGCGAGTTTTGGCAACGCGCCGAAGATAGAAACCGTGGCACTGCAAAAATTTATGACGAACTGGGAATGGCTGAATATGAAGCCATTGAAGCTTTTGTTCGATATAAATTTTGATTGAACAAAAATTGATACGATGACTTAAAGTCATCGTATCAATGGTACAATTTAATAGTTTAATAATTTAACAATAGAACTAAAAAAATGAAAGAAAACAAGACAGCACAAAAAAATTATATAATTCCGCTAGCAATAGTAGGTGTTATGTTTTTTGTAATCGGCTTTGGCGTAGGAATTAGTGGTTTTTTGACTCCTGCACTCAAGGCTGCATTCAATTTAACTACCGGACAGTCGTATTTTGTAACAGCAGCTATTTTTTCGGCATTTGTTGTTTTTGGTGCGCCCGCAGGTTGGTTGATAAAAAAAATAGGCTACAAAAAAGCAATGATGCTTGCTTTTTTTGTAATGGGAATTGGCATGTTACTTTTTGTGCCGTCGGCTCAATTGATTAGCTTTCCTTTGTTTTTGGTGGCTTTGTTTGTAGGTGGAATAGGAAATACCTTGCTTCAAGCTTCTGTAAATCCGTATGTTACGATTATTGGACCACAAGAAAGTGCGGCTATGCGCATGAGCCTTATGGGCATAATGAACAAGTCGGCTTGGTGGATTGCGCCTTTATTTCTAGGGCTTTTCATCGATTTGGCAGATGTGAAACTCAACGATATTATATTTCCGTTTTACATGGTAACCGGAATTTTATTTTTCTTGGGTGTATTTACTTATTTTGCTCCACTTCCCGAAGTGAAAGCTGAAGGCGAAGACGAAAGTGCTGATATTCAAGTCGAAACCTCATCGTATGCCAGCGGAAAGACCAGCATTATGCAGTTTCCGCATTTGATTTTGGGCGTGGTGGCTTTGTTCTTATACGTTGGTATTGAGACGCTTCCCATGGTTTCGATTATTGATTTTGCAAAAGCAACGTTCCCCGATGCTTCAAATTTAGAGGGCTATGCAAAATATGTAAGTATCGGATTAGTAGCTGGTTATATTTTTGGAGCATTAACTATTCCTAAGGTAATTTCTCAAACCAAAGTGTTGGTTTTGTTTTCGCTCATTGGAATTGCATCTTCCTTATTGTTAGTACTTTCGCCTGCCGAATATGCTTTTTATGCTTTGCTTTTGGTTAGTTTTGCCAATTCGCTTATGTGGCCTGCCATTTGGCCCTTGGCTATGGCGGATTTGGGTAAATTTACCAAAACGGGAGCTTCTCTTTTGGTAATGGGAATTGTGGGCGGTGCCGTTATTCCGCTCATTTACGGATACTTAGTAGATATGATAAAAGGTGCTGCCGAAGTGGCATTAGTAACCGATTATCAATCAGCTTATTGGATTCTTTTACCACCTTACGTTTTCATTTTGTACTTTGCACTTTACGGACACAAAATACGTTCGTAACATTTTTTGTTGGGATAATACAAATTTATAGTATGTTTAAAGTCTATTTTTATAATTAGCTACGGCATTTATGCCGTAGTAAATGAACAAATGTACCCATGGGCTTCAGCCCAAATCTTCTATTGTTAGTTATTTGGAGTTTATAAATAGACTTTAATAAAGGCATTAAAGCTAATTGTACCAATAATTTTTCATATTACATATAAACAATAAAAAGCCTTTTGCTTCATAAAAAGCAAAAGGCTTTTTTTATTTTAGTTCTTTTATCTATTTTTGCAAAAAACAAACACCATGAAGCGGTTAATGCCTTACGGTTTGACAAATTGCGGTTTGTTTTAGAGGCAATGCTGAAGTGAAGGTGGAAATTTTGTGAAAAAAGAGAGAACATTTTCTCGTAACGACAATGGAAATTATTCATTCTATATCAATCAATTATTAAATGAAAAACGCTTCTGTAAAAAATATCATTCCAATTGTTTTTGTTACCTCATTGAGTTTATCATTTTTAATTATTTTCCCTGTTTATATTATTGATTTTAATATTCGTGATGCTTTAATTCCTGTTTTATTTACCTTGTTTCTACGTTTTTTGGGACTTTGGGGTATTAATTTAGTACTTGTTTATTTTTTCAAAATTACAAAATACGCTGTCCTTAGAATTACTTTTAGCATCATTGTAATTGCGGCTATTGATTTTTGCATATCCTATTTTTTTGAAAATATATACCCCATTCAGGATATAAATTTGACTCAGGTTTATACAATCCGAATAATTAATTTCATAATTTTCAGTATTTTAATACAAACTATTTTATCTTTTTACATTGCAAAAGAAAATGAAATAAAAATGATAAAAGAAAATGAAGAATTAAAATTTGCGAAACTTGAAATGGAACATCAATTACTCAAACAGCAAATTAACCCGCATTTTATTTTTAATGCACTGAATATTTCAAAATCGCTGATAAGGAAATCGCCAAAAGAAGCCGAAAACTTCATTATTAAGTTGTCTGAATTTATTAGGGCATCGGTTTTGAACGATAAGAAATTTTCAACTTTGGAAGAAGAACTCGTAATTTGTAGAAATTATGTTCATTTGCAAAAAATAAGATTTGGAAATGCCTTTCTATACAATGAAACTGTAAATGATGAGTATTTAGCCTTTCAATTGCCTGTTTTTTCGGTCATTACCCTGTTAGAAAATGCATTTAAACACAATAAACTAACGAAGGAAAAGCCTTTAATGATAAATGTATTTATTGAAAATGAAATGATTTGTATTTCAAATAATTATCAACCAAAGGCAGTCGAGCAATCAATGAAAACAGGCTTAATGAATTTGAGTAGGCGTAGTATTCTGTTTTCTGATACTGATATTATTATTCAAAACGATAATATTATTTTTACTGTAAAAATAAAACTGGTTACAAAATGAGAATACTAATTATTGAAGACGAAAATATTGCCGCCAACGATTTGGTTGAAATCATAAAAAAAGTAAAACCGACAGTAAGTTTTATAAAAGTACTTACTTCTGTAGATGAAGCAATTCTATTTTTGAAAGAAAACAGCGATTTTGATTTAATTTTCTCTGATATTCAGCTTGGCGATGGTAACTGTTTTGAAATTTTTGAGCAAGTAAAAATTTCTGTTCCCATTGTTTTTTGCACCGCTTACAACCAATATATGTTAAATGCATTCAAAACCAATGGTATTGACTATATTTTGAAACCTTTTGATGCTATTCAGATTGAAAAAGCAATTCAAAAATTTGAAATGCTTACCAGCCCACAAACCAATTACATAGACCGGATAATCAATTTGTTTCATGACAATAGAAATAGAACAGAAAAATCCTTTATTATTTTTTATAAAGAAAAAATTATACCCATAGATTTTAACGAAATAGCACTTATTTTTCTGAAACAAAATATTGTTAGTGTTATTACCTTTCAAAATAAGATTTACAAAACCAATCAAACACTTGAAGAAATCGAAAAACAATTAGATAATCGTTTTTTTAGAGTAAACCGACAGTTTTTTATCCATCGAAAAGCTGTCAAAGACGTTTCTAAACTTTTTAATCGCAAATTATTATTGAACCTAACCATTGGTCTTGATACCGAAATCACTATAAGTAAAGAAAAATACGCCGCTTTTTTAGATTGGCTTAGGTCTGTTTAATTACCTTTTTGTCTGTTTTGCTCTTTATTTTGTCTGTTTTGCGGATTGATATGTTTTTTGTCTTTTTTTATAGTTTTAATTTTGCTTTTTTCTAAAAAGTAAAGTATAAAAACGAACCGCAAAATAGATTGTATCATGAAAAAACTATCCTCATTATTAATTTTGATTTTATTTGCCCTACAAATAATCGAAGCCCAAAACGTAGGCATCAACGCCACCGGCAACAACCCCGACAACTCGGCAATGCTCGATGTGCAAAGCACCGACAAAGGAATGTTAATCCCCCGCATGACCGAAGCGCAGCGCGATGCAATTGCCTTGCCTGCAACTGGTTTAATGATTTTTCAAACCGATGCAACTGCCGGATTTTATTACTACAACGGAACAGCGTGGACAGCAGTTGGTTCAAGTGTTGAAGCAGACCCTGTTTTTATGACTTGGAACAAATCTACTGGAATAGCAATTACAAAAAATCAGATTACAGATTTTCCAACATTTGCCACCGTTGCTACAAGCGGAAGTTTTACTGATTTAACTTCAAAACCCACAACCTTAGTAGGTTATGGAATTACAGACGCGTTTAATGGAACTTGGGCAAGTTTAACAGGCAAACCCACAACATTAGCAGGGTATGGAATAACCAATGCAATGACAACAACACATGCTGCCAATGGAATTACGTCAACCAATATTACCAATTGGAATACAGCCTACGGTTGGGGTAATCACGCTGGTTTGTATCGTCCAATTGCTTATGTTCCAGCATGGACCGATGTAACCGGCAAACCCACATTTGCAACCGTAGCAACCAGTGGAAGTTACGGCGATTTGTCAAATAAACCGGTAAACGCTACAACCTCTG
>JAIFNL010000109.1 GCA_020047755.1 Bacteroidota bacterium | reverse complement strand
CCGAACAAGAAACCAAACAAATTATTGCCGATTTTAGCGTTCCAACCGACTACGAACTCATCAAAAAATGGTACGATGGCTATAAAATTGGGAATACTTCGGATATTTACAACCCTTGGTCGATTCTAAATTATGCCATTAGTTATAAAAGTGGATTCAAACCGTTTTGGGTAAATACAAGTTCCGACGAACTTTTAAAAGAACAAATTAAAAGGAAAGATGCCAATTATTTGCGAGAACAACTTTTGAAACTAATTAATAATGAGTCTATTGAAAAGCAAATAGAACAAAATTTTGTTTTCCCAGATTTAGAAGCAGATAACGAATTATTGTGGTCATTATTGACTTTTAGCGGATATTTAACACAAAGAACCAAAACAAGCAGAAAAACATATAGTTTGGTAATTCCAAATTATGAAATTAAAACGGTATTTCAGGAAAAACACAATTAGAAGAAACTGCCAATTATCTAATAAACAACGAAATAGTGAAATTTGAGCGTGGTTTTAAAGAAATAATTGGCGACACATTTAGTTATTTCGACCTTAGCGGCGAGCCCGAAAATGTGTATCAATCCTACGTTTTGGGTTTGCTTGCCATAATTGGCGACGATTACATCATCAAATCGAACCGTGAAAGTGGCGAGGGGCGATACGACATTTTGCTCATTCCGCACGACAAAACTAAATACGGTGTAGTGATTGAAATTAAGCAAGTTACAAAATCGAAAAAAGAAAGCGTTGCTAATTTTAACAAAAAAATAAATGCCAAAATTACAGACGCACAACTACAAATAGAGCAAAACCGATATTACAGCGAATTAGTTGAGCATCAAATATCGAAAATAATTAAATTACCGATAATTTTTGCGGGTAAAATTCCTTATATTACGCTGATAAATAAAGATAAATAAGTTTGAAGTTCCTTACAGTAAGTAACAGAAATAGGATAGAGATGTAGCGTTTAAAAAAAACTTCGTAGATTTTTGTAATCTACGAAGTTTTTTATTTTTTAATTTTTTTTAAAGCAATATACAGAGCTGTTGCAACACCTATTATTGCCAAAAGTGCTGTAATAAAAGGCTTTGGATTATTAAAATAGACATCAATTCTATTTCCAGTTAGGGCAAATAAAATTATCACCGCCAACATTTGAAATGAAACGGACGAATATTCAATGTACGAATTAAGCTTCTTTTTATCTTGCTGGCTCGCCTTTTGGTCTTGCATCGCCTCGGCTTACAGGTTTATCGCCCATATCGCAAGTTCCAGTAAAGATAGCACCTGGCTCAATCGACAATTTACTGGTAATAATTTCGCCTTTTAGGTTTGAGTTTGCTTTGAGCGAAAGCAATTCGCTTACGTTTACTCTGCCTTCAATTTTCCCAAACACGTCAGCATTTTTGCAGCTAATATCGCCAACAATTATTCCAGTAGGACCTACTACTAATTTCCCATTGGTAGTCAAATTTCCATTCAAATTTCCGTCAATTCTTATATCGCCATTGGTCGAATTAATTTCGCCCGTTATGCTTGTGCCGGCACCTATCAAATTTATCTTATTCGATTCGGTGGTTTCTATTGGTTTTGCCATTGTATTCGATTTGCTATTAACATAATTCTCAATGTGAATTTGATATTCTAAAATTGAGTAAAATGTATTATGTTTTTAAACTATTTATTCTTTTAGAAACAATTTATAACGCTTTTTTCTTTGTCAAACAATACAGTTGCTCCCAAAATATCAGAAGCAAAGATATAATTTTTTTTTATAGTTGCAAAATTAAATATTCAATGTTTAATGTTTAATCGCCCAACTTGTTTGTAACGCAAATTTTATAAAAAGTACAATTACGCATTTTTTAAAAAATTATAATTACAAATTATTAAATTATTCTATCGTTCTATTACTATTTTATCATTTAAAATTTGAAAAATGTGTAATTCCGAATAATTTTTTGAAAAAACTTTCATTTTAGGCAATTAAACATTAAATGTTAATTATTAATCATTGTTTATCGTATGCCCATTTGATATATACAGCCCCCCACGTGAAACCACCACCAAAAGCAGTCAATACAAGAGTATCGCCTTTTTTGAGCTGGCTTTCGTAATCCCATAGGCACAACGGTATGGTAGCAGCGGTTGTGTTGCCATATTTAGCAATGTTCATCATTACTTTTTCGGGAGCTACTCCAATTCTTTTGGCGGTATAATCAAGAATTCGTTTGTTTGCTTGATGAGGAACTAACCAAGTAAGATTTTCGCCTGTAAGTCCATTTCTATCCATTATTAGTTTAGAAATTTCAGACATACCCGAAACGGCGTATTTGAATACGGTTTGTCCTTCTTGATAAACAAAATGTTCTTTTGCATCAATCGTTTCGTGCGAAGCTGGCTTTAACGAACCACCTGCTTTCATGTGCAAAAATTCTTTGCCAACGGCATCGCTTTTCAATTCAAAGTCGAGCACTCCGTAGCCTTCTTCGTTGGGTTCTAACAAAACGGCACCTGCGCCATCGCCAAAGATAATGCAAGTAGCACGGTCGGTATAATCAACTATCGACGACATTTTTTCAGCTCCTACTACAATTACTTTTTTGTACCTTCCAGTTTCAATAAACTGTGCAGCCATCGAAATGCCATATACAAAACCCGAGCATGCAGCCGAAATATCGAAAGCAAAAGCATTGGTAGCACCTACAGCACCGGCTATTAAATTAGCGGTAGAGGGGAAAATCATATCGGGCGTAACGGTTGGGCAAACAATCAAATCGATGTCTAATGGATTTGTGTTTGTTTTTTCCAATAATCCTTTTACGGCTTGTGTGCCTAAAAAGGCTGAAGCTTTGTCTTTATCTTTCAAAATACGACGTTCGGAAATACCTGTACGAGAAACAATCCATTCGTCGTTGGTATCTACCATTTTTTCTAGTTCTTTATTTGAAAGAATATCTTCCGGTACATAACCGTTTACGCCAGTTATGGCAGCTTTAATTTTTGTCATTTTCAAATATTTCTTTGAATTTCTCTTCTAATTTAGCATTGATTACTTTTCTGGAATCTAACAACATTGTTCTTATGGCTACTTCGTTTGCCATTCCATGACCTATCAATACTGGTTTGTTTATTCCCAAAACAGGAGTTCCGCCTTGGTTTTCATGATTAAATTCTTCAAAAAAAGCATCGGTTATTCCACGTTCTTTGATGAGTGAGTGGTAAAAACCTTCGGCTGATTTTAGTAATACATTTCCTACAAAGCCATCGCACACCATTACATCGTATTTGTCGGTGTACATATCAAAACCTTCTATGTTTCCTATAAAGTTAAAATCTTTTGAGTCTTTCATTAAGTCGTAAGTGGCTTTTGTAAGTGGTGTTCCTTTTTCGGGTTCCGAGCCAAGATTCATCAATGCCACTCTTGGATTTTCGATGCCCAAAATGTTTTGTGCAAAAACAGAACCAAGTACTCCGTATTGATAAAGAACTTCCGGCTTTGCATCGGGGTTTAATCCTACATCGAGCATTACGCCGTGGTTCAATCCAGGGCGAGGTACTAATGCCGAGATGGCTGGACGAATAATTCCGGGTATCGATTTTACTGTAAACATTGCTCCTACAAGCATGGCTCCAGTGCTTCCCGCGCTGGCAAAACTATCTATTTTACCTTGCGAAAGTAAATAAAAACCAACTGCTATACTCGAATTTTGTTTTTTTTGAAAAGCTTTGGCTGGGTGTTCGTCCATGCCAATAACTTCTTCTGTGTGCACAAATTCAAAATCGTTTATATTTGCATTTTCTGCTGTTATTATTTCTTTGGCTCGCTTCGAATCGCCTATTAAGATTAGTTTCTCATCGGCGGCTAATTCCTTTTGAGCCAGTATTGCACCTTTTACAACAGCATCGGGGGCAAAATCGCCTCCCATGATATCAATTCCTATACGCATAGAGTAAAATTTGTTTTGTACGTAAAAAATGGGGTTACTTGTATTTTCTGAATTGTATTTCGTGGTTTTTACTTTATTGTCTTTTTTTTAAAAGCAAATAAACCAAAACACGGAAAACTCAAAAAGCACTGTCTTTGTTTTTAAAACAATGTTTTTTGAGTTTCTTTATACTATCAGGTAGTTCTCACTTGGGTAAGAAATTCAAACTATAAAGCTTCTTTCTTTTCTATTGCTACTTGACCTCTGTAAAATCCGCACTCTGGACAAACAGTGTGGTATTCATGTGCTGCACCGCAATTGCTACATTTTGCTAATGTTTTAAAACTTGCTTTGTAGTGAGTTCTTCTCTTATCTCTTCTTGTTTTCGAGATTTTATGTTTTGGATGTGCCATTTGTTATTAAATTTATAAAATTGTTGTTATATTTCTTAGTTATTTATTATTGTTTTCAACGCGTCCCATCGCGGGTCTGTTGGTTTGTCTTCTTCTGTTATTAAGTAGCTGTTTAAGCGTTTTATCATTTCGGGGTTGCATTTGGTTTTTGCCGTTTCGGCATGCGTTACCCGATAAGGAATGCTCAAACTGATAAACTCGTAAATGTGTTGGCTCAAATCAAGCTCTGTGGTGCTTTCTTCTATTACCATTATTTCATCTACATCGCTTATGTCGGTTGCTACTTCGCCAAATTTTACAAAAAGTTGGTGCTCTGTTTCTATTGGTAGCTCTACCAAATCTAAGCACCTATTGCAGGGTATGTAAAGTTTGCCTTTCAGCGCAAAGTTGAGTGTAAGTACAAGTGCTGTTTTTTCGAGCACTACCTTTACTTTTACTTCGCCTTTTTCTACCAGACTTTGCTCAAAGTGATTAAAAAAACTGTCGTTCACATGATAATCAAATTCATGGGAACCATTTTCTAATCGGCTAAATTTTAATAAATATTCTTTCAATTTCT
Source organism: Bacteroidota bacterium (assembly GCA_020047755.1). Taxonomy (GTDB): domain Bacteria; phylum Bacteroidota; class Bacteroidia; order Bacteroidales; family JAIFNL01; genus JAIFNL01. The sequence continues at coordinate 3,870 of JAIFNL010000109.1, read as the reverse complement.
AAAAAAAACTAAAAAAAATGAATTATTGTTTTTTTCAACTAAGTTATTAACAAGTACTTTTTTAGTGTAATTTGCTAATAATCAATTATTTTTTTATTGCATAAGCTATACCTTTTTGGTATAAAAAACATGCAAAAGTATAAATATTAAATTTAATAGAGAAATAGAGTAGTTAAAAAAAATTAAAAATAGATTTTTAGTGTGTGTAAATTGTGTGTTTTTAGGTATTTAATTATTTCATTAGTAATTGATTGAACTCAATGTTAATTTTTTTATAATTTATTTATTTTTTCTGTTTGTTGTGCAAATTTATTGTTTTCGTATGTATTTTGTTCAAAAATTGATTTCTTTGCAGAATTGTTGATAACAATGACAAACAAAACAAAAAACATGATGCAGCAGCAAAAGGTATATTCTTTTTTAAAAAATCTGAACATTCAGTACCAGCTTTATGAGCACGAACCTATTTTTACGGTAGAAGATGGCAATATTTATTGGGCAAATATAGAAGCGACTCATTGCAAAAATCTTTTTTTTAGAGATAAAAAAGGGAAACAACATTACTTGGTTGTGCTTAGAAGCGATAAACAATTAGATATAAAGCAATTAAATTCAAATCTGACTGGCGACAATGAGCGTTTGAGTTTTGCTTCGCCGGAGCGATTGATGCGTCATTTGCAACTTACGCCTGGCTCGGTTTCGCCTTTTGGACTTATCAACGATGAGCAAAACCATGTGATTTTGTTTATCGATTCGGATTTGAAAAAAGCCGAAAAGCTTAGTTTTCACCCCAATATAAATACCTTCAGCCTTGTGATTAGTGGTTCTGATTTTCAGCTTTTTTTGCAAAATATTGGCAACAAACACCAATACATTCGCATCGAAAATGCTATTAATAATTTGATTGCGTAACTTGATAGTAACCGAAATTCTAAAAAAAATAGAATTACGTAATTTTTTCTAAATTCTAATAACTAATTGTTAAATTGTTTAATTGTTATTTTATCATGGAAAATTTACAATTTTAGCTAATTTTTTCAAAAGCTACCATTTTTTTACACTACCTAAATTTTAAAGTTTGTATGACTGATGTTGCGCTTATTTTTTCTTTACTACCTCTTTTTTGTATTGCTTGAGCATTTTGCCAAACACTTTGTCCTTTTGTCTTTTTTCGGCTATAGTTAGTTCAAAGTGTTGCTTTTCTTTTTCCAATTTCAGGTAATTATCATAAGCACTCTGCTCAATGATACCCTGTTGTACAGCTTCGAGTAGGGCACAACCAACTTCGTTTAAATGCTGACAATCTTTGTATTTGCAATTTGCTGCTAATTCCAATAATTGAATAAATGTAATTTCTAATCCTTTTTCTACATCACCTATTCCTACTTCACGCATTCCCGGATTGTCGATTAAAAGTCCGCCATTTTCAAGTACAAATAGTTCTCGGTGGCTTGTAACGTGCTTTCCTTTGTTTGTATTCTCGCTTATTGCATTTGTCTGCATCACATTTTTGCCAATTAGATTATTGAGCAAGGTCGATTTTCCCACACCCGACGAACCAAGCAAACTATATGTTTTGCCTTTTTCTATTAATTTTATTAATTCGTTGTAGCCATTTTTGGTTTCGTTGCTTATAAATAATATCGGAACTTGTTTTATTCTCTTTGAAATGCTATTGCTAATTGCTTGTAAATCTGCTGTATTAATTAAGTCAATTTTATTAATAACTATTATTGGCGAAACTTCTGAAGCATTACAGATTGTCAAATATCGCTCTATTCTATTTACATTAAAATCTCTATCAGCAGCCTGCACAATAAAAGCATAATCAATATTTGATGCAATAATTTGTTTTTCGCCAAATTTGCCAACTGCTTGTCGTTCAATTACATTTTGCCTGGGTAAAATATGATATACAATTACTTTGTCTGTATCATATTGCGAAATAGAAACCCAATCGCCAACTGCAGGGAAATCTCTTCTACTTTTGGCTGAAAATCGCATATTACCAATTATTTCGGCTTCAAACTCATTTTCAATGGTTTTTACAATGTATCTTTCCTTATGCTCAGAAATAATTCGCCCAACATCAAAGTTCAATAGATTGTTTGATACTCTAAAGTTTTCTAATTCGTCATTATATCCTAAATCTTGTAATGTCATCTTTTTAGATTTTTTTAGTACATTTCTCTAAAACCCGCCTCCAGCCGACTTTCATTTCTTTTTTATTTTCGAGCTAAATTATACATTTTTGGTGAGTAGTCGATGCTTTTTTGTTTTTTTCTTTTGTGGGTGAGGTGCACTGGTAGTCGTTTGGCTAACAGACATCTACACGGTTAGCGGTTTTAATCTATTATTATTATATCATCTTGATTTATCTCTACATAACATTTATCGTCCTTTGTGAATAAAAATTTCATTTGTTCGAGTGTTTTATCAAAAATTAGAATCAGCGAATTTGTTGAAATATTGCCTAAACTAACTTTAATCAATTTTTTAGGCGTTTGGCGTATAAAATGGCTGTCTTTAAAGTCTTTATCTTTTGTGAGAACAGTAAAATTATTTTTGTCGGCATAATCACAAATATCATTATCTTTCGTAAACCATTTATCAAGCATCTGGTTTACATGTTCTGTTTCAATGCCTTTTGACTGAAAGAATTTTGCAACTTTTAATGAAATATGAACATCGCAAAGTATTTTCATTAAGCTGCAATTTTTACTATATTACCACTAATCAAAAGTCTTGCATAATTTATGCACGCAAGTATATCTTCCTTTTCTAACTCAGGGTGGTCTTCAATAATCTCAGGAATGGTCATTTCAGAACCAAGCAAATCTAAGATTACTTCCACAGGCCATCGCATTTGTCTTATACAGGGTTTGCCGTGACATATCTCGGGATTTATTGTTATTCTTTCTAAATGTAGAGCATTCATATTATTCAATTATTTTAGTTTCATTATGCAAAGTTAAGCATTTCAATGTTAAAAAGCAAATTTAAACGTAACGGAAAACTTTGAAATGCTTAATCATTGTTTCTCGGTCTTGTCCAATTACAAAATTAGCATTAAATGCAATCAATACAATAAGGTAGATTTAGAACGCACCCAGCGGCTTTCGTTTTCTTTTATTTTCGAGCTAAATTATACATTTTTGGAGAGAAATTGATGTTTTTGTGGCTTTTTCTTTGTGTCGAGGTATAGCTGAGAAGGCTGGCGGGAGCCGTTTCTGGCTTAGTTGCTTGCTCTGTTAGTAATTTTTCATCATTTTTCTGTATTACTGTAAAGATAATCAAAATTGCGATTAATCATCTGTTTTAGGGCAAAATCTGTATCCAATTCCCGATTCTGTTAGTATAAATTTGGGGTTGTTTGGGTTTGATTCAATTTTTACGCTTGCGTTCGGTTTTTTTTCGCTCATCGCCACACCCAAATAAAAACAGAAGAAAACCCTTTCTATTTTTCGATTCTCGCCAAAATCTGGGCAAAGTGAGTAACGAAAAGTGAATAATGCTTTGCGCTTTGCAGGCAATAAAAACAGTAACAATCAAAAATTTATACCGCCCTATCTTGGCTCGGATAAAGTGCTTATAAAGTAGGTTTAAAGGCTTTTGCCAACAAAATAGTGCAAGTAATAAAAGGGAAAAGTTAAAAACATGAACCGTTGAACATGAACCGTTAATTTGTTTTTTTGAAGAAATTTCAGTATTTTTGCAAAACCATTTTAATTTTTGCAAAACCATTTTATCCATTGCAAAACCATTTTATTCATTGCAACGTATCCCTACGGCAAAGTACTTATTGCACAATGATAAAATCGCTTTTACCTTTGCACCAAAAAAGCAATGCAGACAAACAACATCAAACAG
>JAIFNL010000203.1 GCA_020047755.1 Bacteroidota bacterium | reverse complement strand
GCTTTGGTTTATTTGGCTTTTGTGTTTGTATTGTTTCGAGAAGGTTTAACCCCTTGGGTATTAATAATTGGCGTGGTTATTTTATTGCTATTTTTTGCATCTTTGCTGCTTGATCCTATCACAGTTTTAATCGCTCTTTACTTTTTTACAATTATTCTATTTCGATTAAACAACAATAAGGCACTTAGAGAGATACTAATTGCTACTAGCGTTATTACTGTCCTTTCGGCAGTAATTTGGTTGGTTGTTTATTTCTTAAAATTGCCAATAAATTTTTATTTTGTTCTAATTAGTGCTATTTTTTTTGCAGGTATTTACTTTCTATATTATGCCTACAAAAAGAACATAAAAGTTATTTTGTTATTGATTGCATTTTTTGCTGGTAGCTTGCTTTTTGCTTTTTCGGTAAATTATGTTTTCGATAATGTTTTGCAAGAACACCAACAAAAACGGATTAATGTGCTCTTAAACAGAGATGTAGATGTAAAAAGCGCAGGCTATAATGTGCATCAATCGAAAATAGCCATTGGGTCTGGTGGTTTTTATGGAAAAGGTTATTTGAAAGGAACTCAAACTAAATTTAATTTTGTGCCTGAACAAAGTACCGATTTTATTTTTTGCACGGTAGGCGAGGAGTGGGGCTTCTTGGGGAGTGTAACAGTTGTATTACTATTTGTTTTTCTGATACTTAGAATTATTTATATGGCAGAAAGGCAACGTTCTGTTTTTGGACGCGTATATGGGTATAGTGTTGCCTCTATTTTATTTGTTCACTTTGCTGTAAATATAGGAATGACTATTGGTTTAGCACCAGTAATAGGAATTCCCTTGCCTTTTTTTAGTTATGGCGGCTCTTCTCTTTGGGCATTTACCATTTTACTTTTTATTTTTGTGCGGCTCGATGCCTCTCGTATGGAATTGTTTTAGTGGGAAGGAAGAAAACCAAGTAAACATAGTACAGATGCACCATAGCACATCTGTACACAATACCGGAATATTTATTGGTAATTATTAAAAAGGCATATCGTCATCGGGAGGTGGCGGCATATCGAAGTCTTCATTTTCGGGAGGCATTGGTGGCTCATAATTGTCATTAGATTTGCCAGTTGCACCTTTTTTACTGATGCGCCATGCATCGAGGTTCACAAAATAGCTATCTTTCCATTTGCTTCCTTTCAAATTGAAGTGAACGGTTACCGTCTCACCTACTTTGTAAGGATTAATTAAGTCTGTTTTGTCTTGAACTAATTGAAATTTAAGTAGTTGTACAAAGTTATTGTCGGGTACTTCTAAAATAAACTCGCGTTTTGTAAAACGTTCGCTTACTTTTTGCTCTTTGAATATTTCAATTAATTTACCGCTGATTTCAAAATTCATTGTCGCGAATTATTAAAAAGTAAAAACTAAAGAAGATTACTAAAAATAAAATTTTAGAGGATATTTTTATTTAAAAACGACTAATTATTGACTATTTTAAACTAAAATAGAACAAAAAGTTATTTTTAGAAACCTTGCAAAAATAGATAATTATACCGAAAAACTATTCTTCAAAAATAGTAATTTTTTCAATTTCATCGCCAGCTCTAATCGCATCAACTACTTCTAAACCTTCGTAAACTTTTCCAAAAGCAGTGTGTACACCATCTAAATGCGCAGTATTTTGGCGATTGTGGCAAACAAAAAATTGCGAACCTCCAGTATCTTTTCCGGCATGTGCCATTGACAATACTCCACGGTCGTGGAATTGTTTTTCCGCGTTGGTTTCGCATTTAATTGTGTAGCCTGGTCCGCCAGAACCTGTTCCTTTGGGGCAACCGCCTTGAATTACAAAACTTGGAATAACTCTGTGGAAAGTCAAACCATCGTAAAAACCCTGTTTTGATAATTTTACGAAATTTTGAACAGTTCCGGGTGTTTCTTTTGCGTACAAATCTACTTTCATTGTACCTTTTGAAGTAACTATTTCTGCTTTCATATTTATAGAAAAATGATTGTAATGCCTTTATTATAAATGTTTTATATGTTTTAGAATTTAATTTACCGATTTGATATTTCTCGTGAAATTAAATTTTATAAAAAAACAATTCAATAAGAGGAGTAAATAAATGTATTTAATTCATTGCAAATTAGTTACATTATTTATTTCTTATTGAATTGCATTGCAAAACTACTAAAATACAAGAAAATAATTTTTTTTTCTAATTTTTTCTTGTATTTTGAGGTCTTATTATTGGCTTATTTTTTATCAGTAGTTTCTTCTTTTGCGTCAGCAGGAACTATTTGAAGTAATTCTACTTCAAAAACAAGAACTGAGTTTGGTTTGATTATACCACCTGCACCACGCTCACCGTAAGCAAGTTGCGAAGGAATGTACAATTCCCATTTTGAGCCAACAGGCATTAAAAGTAATGCTTCTGTCCAACCTGGAATAACTCCACCAACTTCAAAAGAAGCGGGTTCGCCACGTTGTATTGAGCTATCAAAAACAGTTCCATCAGTAAGTTTTCCGGTATAATGAACCGATACTTTGTCGGTAGCAACAGGTTTTACACCTGTACCTTCTTTAATTACTTTATATTGTAAACCGCTTTGAGTTACTACTACTCCTTCTTTTTTAGCATTTTCTTTCAACCATTTTTCGCCTACTTCTAAATCTTTTTTAGAGGCTTCCATTTGCAATTCTTGAAAGAATGATTGTAATAAAATGTTTGCGTTTTCGTTGTTGATAAGCAAATTAGAGTCTTTGGCAAGGGCTTTTTTCATAGCCGCCATCATAATTTCGTAATTGAGTTCTTTTAAACCTGATTGCGAAAGGTTGCTACCCAAACTAACTCCAAGAGCATAGCTTGCCGAGTCCAATTTGTTTTCCAATTTTACTGAATCACCTGAATTACAAGAAGTAAAAGTGATAATAAATAAACTTAAAGCAATTAAAAATACTTTATTCATTTTTGTTTTAATTATTAAATTAGTTGTTTGTGATATTTGAATATAAATTGACCAACATCTAAAATCATAAGGCAGATAAAAAAAAAGAAAATTCTTGTTATTTTTGAAAACCTTTACTATAATTTAATATTGGTTTGTTTTTATTTGAAGTTATTTTTTGATAACTTTAATCAGTTCAACATCAAAAATTAAGGTTGCATTAGGACCTATACTACCGCCTGCGCCTCTTTCGCCATAAGCAAGGTTCGAAGGTATGAACAAACGCCATTTTGAGCCTTCAGTCATGAGTTGTAGAGCTTCTGTCCAGCCTGGAATTACTTGACTTACACCAAAAGTAGCCGGCTGACCACGTTCAACGGAGCTGTCAAAAACTGTTCCGTCGATAAGCATTCCGTGGTAATGCGTTGTAACTTCGTCGTTTGCCGTTGGTTTAATGCCTTTTCCTTCTTTCAATACCATGTATTGCAAGCCACTAGGAAGAGTTATAACTCCTTCTTTTTTAGCATTTTCAGCTAAGAATTTTTTTCCTGCTTCGCTATTTGCTTGCAGTTTTTTATTGGCTAAGCCTTGAAAATATTCTTGCAAAAGAGCATTGGATTGCTCCATGGTCATTTTCAAATTGGCTTTTGAATAAGCATCTTTTAGTGCCGATGCAAAAATGTCTGCATTAATTTCGGTTAAACCTTGTTGTTGCAGCGAACTTGCAATATTTATTCCTAAAGCATAGCTTACACTATCTAACTGGGTTTTCATATTGTTTTGAGCCGTTAGTTCTATGGTTGAAAATAAAATGAATGTAATAATTAAATATCTCATGTTTTCTTAAAAAATAAATTAGATAAGAAATTTATGTCTTACGCACGCTTTTTTTAAAATTAAGAATTAAAAATTAAGAATTAAAAACTCCTAATTCTTAATTCCAAATTAAAATTAGCGTCTGTTTCTGTTGTCTCTGTTGTCTCTACCTCTGTCGTCGCGTCCTCCTCTGTCGTTTCTAAAATCGCCTCTTCCGCCACGATCGCCACCTCGGTCTCCACGGTCGTTTCTATCTCCACGGTCGTTTCTGTCAAAACTTCTTCTTTCTTTTTCTTCGGGCATTCCTTCAGGGCGAGGTAAAAGAGCTTTGCGCGATAAACGAAGTTTTCCGCTTCTTTGGTCTATTTCAATGAGTTTAACCTCAAATACATCTCCTTCTTTTAAGGCTTCTTCAACGGTAGCAAGTCTGCGCCATTCTATTTCCGAAATGTGCAATAAGCCACTTTTGCCTGGCATAATTTCAACAAATGCGCCAAATGAAGTGATTTCAACCACTTTACCTTCATATACTTCGCCAACTTCGGGTACCGAAATAATTCCTTTAACCCATTTTACAGCTTTTTCTATGCTTGTAGCGTTTGGAGCTAGAATAGAAACAATTCCGTAGCCGTTTTCTTCGTCTATTGAGATTTCTGTTCCGGTTTGTTCTTGAATTTGTTGAATTATTTTTCCGCCCGGACCTATAATTGCTCCAATCATATCTTTTGGAACTTTAAACTGCTCTATTCTAGGAGCATGTTCTTTGTAGTTAGGTCTTGGTTCGGCAATCGTTTCAAGTATTTTACCTAAAATATGGAGTCTTCCAACTCTTGCTTGTTCAAGGGCTTGCTCAAGAATTTCATACGATAAGCCATCAACTTTAATGTCCATTTGGCAAGCGGTAATACCGTCTTTGGTACCAGTAACTTTAAAGTCCATGTCGCCAAGGTGATCCTCGTCGCCAAGAATATCAGAAAGTACTACGAAATTTTTGTTGTCGGTAATCAATCCCATTGCAATACCCGAAACCGGCTTTTTCATAGGAATTCCAGTATCCATAAGGGCTAGAGTACCAGCGCAAACAGTTGCCATTGAAGATGAACCGTTTGATTCTAAAATTTCAGAAACTACACGAATTGTGTATGGATTTTCGTCCGGAATCATACCTTTTAGTGCTCTGAAGGCTAGGTTTCCGTGTCCAATTTCTCTACGACCTACGCCGCGGCTTGCACGAGCATCGCCAGTTGAAAATGGTGGGAAATTGTAGTGAAGTACAAACTTTTCGCGGCTTTGAAGCATCGCGTCGTCCACTACTTTTTCTTCTCTTTTCGAGCCTAATGTAACGGCTGTAAGTGATTGGGTTTCACCTCTTGTGAAGATTGCTGAACCGTGAGCAGCAGGCAAATAATCTATTTCGCACCAAATAGGACGAATTTCGTTTGTTTTTCTGCCGTCGAGTCTTTGTCTATCTTCGATAATCATTTTTCTAACTGCTTCTTTATTAACATCGTGGTAATATTTGTCAATAAGCATTTTAGTTGTGTCATCGATATTTTCTGCTCCGTAAGCTTCTTTAAAATCGTCTTTTATTTTTGAGAAAGCGTCAGAACGTTCTTGTTTAGGCAAAGCCGATTTTGCAACTTTGTAGATTTTGTCGTAAGAAAAATCTTTTACTTTTTGCAATAATTCTTCGTTATTAACTTCGTGGCAATAAGTTCTTTTGGTAGTTTTTCCCATTTCTTGGGCAAGTTCTACTTGTGCTTTGCACAAAATTTTGATAGCATCGTGAGCTACTTTCAAGGCTTCAATCATTTCAGCTTCCGAAACTTCGCTCATTTCGCCTTCTACCATCATAATGTTTTCGGCAGTTGCGCCTACCATTATGTCCATATCAGCGTGTGGAATTTGAGCATAAGTAGGGTTAATTACAAATTCGCCATTGATGCGTGCTACACGCACTTCTCCAATAGGTCCGTGGAATGGAATATCGGAAACAGCAATAGCTGCCGAGGCTGCTAAACCTGCTAAAGCATCGGGCATATCTACGCCATCGGCTGAAATCAAGTAAATATTTACAAAGGTTTCGGCATGAAAATCGCTTGGGAAAAGTGGACGTAAAACACGGTCAACAAGGCGGGAAATTAAAATTTCGTTATCGCCCGGACGACCTTCTCTTTTTACAAAACCACCGGGGAAACGACCTACGGCATAGTATTTTTCTTGATAATCTACTGAAAGAGGCATAAAATCAACATTGTCTTTAGCATCTTTTGCTGAAGTTACAGCTGCTAAAATCATTGTTTTGCCCATTCTAACTATCACTGAGCCATCGGCTTGCTTGGCTAATTTTCCTGTTTCAATAGTAATGGTTCTACCATCGGCTAATTGAATTTCTTTAATGAATTCTTTATACATGTTTTTGTTATTAGTATTCAGGCTGTTAGTGGCTGAATCTTCCTGTATTCAAACTACCACCGGCAGCTACTAGTGTATTATATTTATTTTGTGTAAAAATTGTTTGTTGTTTTTATTTGAAAATAAAAAGGAAAAGGCGTTTCCCTGATTTAATAAGAGCTACTTTATAAAAATAAAAGGCAATTGATTCAATTGCCTTTTATTATTTAATTGATAATCTTTTTTTTATAATTTAATTTACTTAACTGTAAAAATAATTAATTTATTGTTAGAAAAAAATTATCGTGTAAAAAGTCTTTCGACAAAAAACGGTTTCTTAAAAATCAAAAGCCTTAAATAATTGGCAATGTCTATTATTTTTGTTTTGAACCAAGAAAACCAGAGTTTTAAAATACTATTTACGAATATTAAGACTTTTAATGATTTCTCTGTAACGATTAATGTCTTTGTTCATAAGGTAGTTAAGAAGTTTTCTTCTTTTACCAACTAATTTAAGCAAAGCTCTTTGAGTTCCGAAATCTTTTTTATTTCGTTGTAAATGCTCTGTTAAATGCGAAATACGGAACGTGAACATAGCAATTTGTGCTTCTGCCGAACCAGTATCTTCTTTTGATTTTCCGTAAGTACTAAAAAATTCTTGTTTTTTTTCTGATGTTAAATACATGTCTTTTAACTTTTTAAACCAAACCGCATTTGGCTAAATAACGGTTTCGTATTAATGAATATATTTTATAAATTGTGGGCAAAAGTAAACATTCCTTTTTATAATACAAAGGGCGTTGTTTCATTTCGTATTACTATTTAATATGTTTTTGTTTTAATTTATTTATTATCAGAGGTTTTTGTCTTTATTTTATTTTAAAATTCAATGTTAAATTTCTTTAAATCTTCAAAATGAGTTAATTTGTAGTCGAAAACAGAAAGTTTTCGTCGGAGAGGGTAGTTGTTGCGCAAATTTTCAAAATCCTTTATTTGATTTCTCAGGGCTGCATCGTCGGAGTGAATATTGTATGAAATATTTATAATTTCTGTTTTAATTTGTTCTATATTTTTATTGATGCAATTTATCTCGAAATTTATTTTCTCTGGTAGCGGAATATTTATTGTTTTGTTGCTATTTACTTCTAAATTAAAAAAATCACAAATTGCAAGGAAACTATTCCATGTGCAATTGGCTTTTCCGTCGGCGGAATAGCCCGCAATATGTGGCGTAGCGAAGCTTACTCGTTTAAGCAAACTTTGGTTTATTTCGGGTTCATTTTCCCATACATCGAGCACTGCGCCTGCTATTTGTTTTTGTGCAAGAGCTACTTCAAGTGCTTTGTTGTCAATCACTTCACCTCGCGAAGTGTTTATTAGGTAGGTGGTTTGTTTTAGTTTGCTAAGAAATTCTTTATCAACAAGATGAATTGTTTTATCAGTTCCGTTTTTAATCAAAGGAGTGTGAAGGGTAATGATATCTGCTTGTTGTTGAATTGTTTCTAATTCAGTAAATTGGTTGCTTTTTTCGAGCCTTTGGCGTGGGGGGTCGTTTAGTAAACTATTCATTTGTAATTTTTTGGCTATTTTTTGTACTTTTTTTCCCACATTTCCTATTCCAATTATTCCTAAAGTTTTTCCAGCAAGTTGAAAATTATATTTTTGTGCCAGATTAAGTAATGCCGAATACATATATTGCTCTACAGACTCAGCATTACAACCAGCTGCGTTTTTCCACTGAATATTGTTTTTTTTGCAATAATCGGTGTCGATATGGTCAAATCCAATAGTTGCTGTTGCTATAAATTGCACATTTGTGTTCTTGAGCAAGCTTTCGTTGCATTTTGTTCGTGTACGAACAATGAGTGCATCTGCCTGCCTAATTTGTTGATTTGTAATTTCTTTAGCCGAAAGAAATTTAATCGATGCGATTCCGTCAAAAAGGTTTTCAAGAAATGGTATTTTGCTGTCGGCTATAATTTTAATCATAACTATTTATAATTTTTCAATTTTATCGGCAGAAATCTGTGTTATTTCTATAATTTTTTCAACCGAATAGTTTAATTTTTTTAATTCTTTCGCCATTTGTATTTGAATTTCTTCTTTTTGTTTTTCGGCTTGTTCTTTTTGTTTTTCAGCTTGTTTTTTTTGTTTTTCGGCTTGTTCTTTTTGTTTTTCAGCTTGTTTTTTTTGTTTTTCGGCTTCTTTAATTTTTGGAATAAAATCGGCTT
>JAIFNL010000247.1 GCA_020047755.1 Bacteroidota bacterium | reverse complement strand
ACCAAGACGATACAACGTCATAAAATTTGTTACTTGTTGTTATTTGTTAAGCCAATGCTGCAAAGCGTTGGCTTTTTTTTTGCAATAAACGGTAACTTTTTCAACGTTTAAAAGCTTTGGTAAGTTCCCGTTCTTTAAAAATATTCAAACAAGCAGACGTTGTTTAAATTTTTATAATTAGCCCCGACCTTCAGGTCGGGGAAATGGAAACCACAAAAAAGTGGGCTTTAGCCCAAAGTGCCTACGCCCGAATTGGGGCTTTAGCCCCAAAATGTGTGTTTTTACTTCTATTTGTATTTTTAGTATGGGTTGCATTAAATTTTTTATTTAGTGCTTTTTTCAAAATTTGTATGAAAATTTACATTTCTTTTGTAAATCAATGTTTCTTTTAATGCCTGAAAATCAAAGAAATAAAACTATTTGCAAGAAACCAGAAACTAGAAGATATTTTTTTTTCATTTTAGTTCGGTAAAACAAAATATATCCTTAATTTTGAACGGTGCTTAATGAACAATTAAACCATTCAAATACATAGAATAGAATCAATTAAAAAGTAAAAAGATGACAATAGGATTTTCAAGCATTGATTACATTATCTTCGCAGTTTATGCCTTTCTTATAATAGGTGTAGGGCTTTGGGTTTCGCGCAAAAAAGATGGAAAAGAAAAAACGTCCAATGATTATTTTTTGGCGAGTAAATCGCTGACTTGGTGGGCGGTAGGTGCTTCGCTAATTGCAGCCAATATTTCAGCCGAGCAGTTTATAGGTATGTCGGGGTCTGGCTTTGTAATAGGCTTAGGAATAGCTTCTTATGAGTGGATGGCTGCAATTACCTTGCTTATTGTCGGAAAATTCTTTTTACCTGTTTTTTTAAAAGCCGAAATATATACAATGCCACAATACATCGAAAAACGTTACGACAATAGAGTGCGTACTGTTTTGGCTGTTTTTTGGCTTTTGGTGTATGTTTTTGTCAATTTAACGTCTGTTTTGTATCTTGGAGCATTGGCAATTCGCACCATTATGGGTGTTCCTCTAATTTGGGGAATCATTGGCTTAGCTTTATTTGCAGCTATTTATTCGCTTTACGGCGGACTTTCGGCGGTAGCTTGGACAGATGTAATTCAAGTAATAGTGCTTGTAGTTGGCGGATTAGCAACTACTTACATCGCTCTTGATGCAGTTCCGGCAGCCGATGGCGTTATTGAAGGCATGAAATACCTTTACAAACAAGCTCCCGAACACTTTGAAATGATTCTCGACAAGTCGCACCCTTCGTACATCGATTTGCCAGGTTTGGGCGTTTTGCTTGGCGGAATGTGGATTGCTAATTTGTACTACTGGGGTTTTAATCAATACATTATACAGCGAGCTTTAGCCGCAAAAAGTTTAAAAGAAGCTCAAAAAGGAATGATTTTTGCCGGATTCTTGAAAGTTATTTTGCCTCTTATTGTAGTTGTACCCGGAATTGCGGCTTATGTTTTAACTTCCGATACCCAATTACTTTCTCAACTTGGCGAACACGCTACCGAACATTTGCCAACGATGCAAATGGCAGACAATGCCTACCCTTGGTTGTTGGGATTGTTGCCTTATGGGCTTAAAGGTCTGGCATTTGCAGCACTTGCGGCGGCGGTAGTTTCGTCTTTGGCATCTATGCTCAATAGCACTTCCACCATTTTTACAATGGACATTTATAAGCAACTGAAAAAAGACCAAAGCGAATCAAAACTGGTAAATGTTGGTCGTTTGACGGCATTTGTAGCCTTGATTATTGCCGTTTTAGTTGCGCCTTCGCTTCAAAGCTTAGACCAAGCTTTTCAATACATACAGGAATATACAGGCATGGTAAGTCCAGGTGTTTTTGCTATTTTCTTGTTTGGATTGTTCTGGAAAAGAGCAACTTCCAACTCCGCTCTTTGGGCTGCCGTTTTGTCAATACCCGTTTCGATGTTCTTCAAATTTGTATTTACCCAAATGCCATGGATGGATCAAATGGGATACAGCTTCTTGGTTGTAAGTGCTATCATTGTTGCAATCAGCTTATTAGAATCTAAAAAAGAAATATCAAAAGCCATTCCGCTAAACCCCGATTTGTTCAAAACCGAAACCGCTTTCAATATTGGAGCTATTCTTATTTTTGCAACTGTTGCAACTTTGTATATAATTTTCTGGTAAAATGAAGAATGAAGAATGAAGAATGAAAAATGAAAAATGAAGAATGAAAAATGAAAAATAATTAAATATTTTAACAATAGAACAATTTAACAATAGAATTAATTATGATTTTAACAACAGGCGGAACCGGCTATATTGGTTCTCACACGGTAGTAGAATTGCAAAATGCTGGCTTTGATGTGCTTATAGCCGACGATTTGTCCAATTCAAAGCAAGAAGTTGTGGATAGAATAGAACAAATTAGTGGTAAACGTCCGTTTTTTGAAAAAGTTGATTTGAAAAATAAGGAAAAAACCTTTGAATTGTTCCAAAAATATCCAAATATAGAGGCTGTAATTCACTTTGCAGCTTCAAAAGCTGTTGGCGAGTCGGTTGAAAATCCCTTGAAATATTATGAAAACAATATTGGCTCACTAGTGAATGTTTTGCAAGCAATGCAAGAGTATGATGTTGCAAGTATTGTTTTTTCGTCGTCGTGCACTGTTTATGGACAGCCTGAAATACTTCCAGTTACAGAGCAAACTAAACGCAAAGCCGCAGAGTCGCCTTATGGAAATACCAAAATGATTTCCGAGGATATTTTAAAAGACCACTCGGTTTCTGATAAAAGTTTTAAGATAATTGCCTTGCGCTACTTTAATCCAATCGGCGCACACCCAAGCGGCTTGATAGGTGAGTTGCCCAATGGAATCCCCAATAATTTGGTGCCTTTTGTAACACAAACAGCTTACGGTTTGCGCACAACACTGAGCGTTTTTGGCAACGACTACGATACTCCCGATGGCAGTTGCATTCGAGACTACATCAATGTAGTAGATTTGGCTGAAGCTCACGTAGTTGCCATCAAACGACTTTTAGAAAACAAAAACAAATCGAATTTTGAATATTTCAATATTGGAACAGGACAAGGAGTTTCGGTGCTTGAAATTGTAAGAACATTTGAAAAAGTAAGCAACACTAAACTCAACTACCAAATTGTAGGTAGAAGAGCCGGCGATATAGAAAAAATTTGGGCTGAAACAAGTTTTGCCAATACCGAACTAGGCTGGAAAGCTAAGAAAACGCTAAATGAAACCTTACTTTCGGCATGGAATTGGGAGCAAAAATACAGAGCAAGTTTGACCGAATAAAATTTACCATTTGGTTATAAAAAGAAGTAAATTGAGGTCTAATTTATTCAAAACAAATACATTACTCTTTTGTAACAAAAATAAGTGATGAAAAATATAGGTGGAACAAAGGCATTGTATTGAAAAAAATAATATCTTTGCAAAAAAATAAAACATTAACATAAAATAAATAAATAAAATGGCTATACATGTAACTGATGCAACTTTCGATGAGGTTGTAATAAAATCAGACAAATTAGTAATGGTTGATTTTTGGGCAGAATGGTGCGGTCCATGCCGCATGGTAGGTCCTATTGTAGAGCAACTTGGCGATGAATATCCGGGCAATTTGGTAGCATCTAAGCTCGATGTGGATTCAAACCCAACCATTGCACGCAAATACAAAGTTATGAACATTCCTACTATTTTGTTTTTCAAAAATGGCGAACAAGTAGATAAAATTGTAGGCGCAGTGCCAAAATCAAAGCTTGAACAAATTATACAAAAACACGTTTAATTAATTGGAAATTAGGAATTTCGAAAATTAATAATTTTCATTTCGTAATTCCTAATTCCTAATTTTTATTTTTTCGTAATTGAAGTTACAAGATTTTACAGAGTTTGACAATTTAGAATTCTTAGCAAAACAAATTGTAGAAGGATTTATCACGGGCTTGCACCGGAGTCCTTTTCATGGGTTTTCGGTAGAGTTTGCAGAGCATAGACTTTACAACAAGGGCGAATCGACCAAGCATATTGATTGGAAATTGTTCGCACGTACCGAAAAACTTTTTGTAAAACGCTACGAAGAAGAAACCAATTTGCGTTGCCAAATTGTGATAGATACTTCTTCGTCGATGCTTTTTCCGGCACACGAGAAACTAAAAAAATCGAAACTTGCCTTTGCGGCTGTAAGTAGTGCGGCACTTGTTTACTTAATGCGCAGGCAGCGCGATGCCGTGGGTTTGTCACTTTTTTCTGACCAATTGGAGATGCACACTCAGGCGAAACTATCTAAAGTTCATGCCGGAATTATTTATACCAAGCTCGACCAACTGCTTGAAACAAAAATCTCTGACGAAAAAAATAAAACCAATGCTGCTCAAATGCTACATCAAATAGCCGAAAGCGTTCACAAACGTTCGCTTGTAATCATTTTTAGCGATATGTTTGACCAAAACAAGCAAGATGATGTTTTTTCGGCGCTTCAACATTTGAAACACAGTAAACACGAGGTTATTTTATTTCATGTAACCGACAAAGCTCTTGAAGAAGATTTTGATTTTCACAATCGTCCCTATCGTTTTGTGGATTTAGAATCGGGTGAAGTTCTAAAAATAAATCCCAACGAATTGCGCGACGACTATCGCACATCGATAAAAGCGTACATCAAAGAGCTAAAACTCAAATGCAGTCAGTACAAAATAGATTTTGTAGAAGCCGATATAAACAAAGGATTCAAAGAAGTTTTGTTGCCTTATTTGCTCAAACGCAACAATTTATACTAGTGCAAAAACGATTCACCTAAATTTATCCCCAAAAAACCACATTACTTTCCTTTTTATTTTCAAACTATTTTGTTGCTTCTACCCAAATAAACAAAACTAAATTTGGCAAACTCATTAATAGAATCTAAATTTGTGGTGAAAAAAAATCTTTTTGCTGCAAAACGATTGAAACTCTCATTTTGAGTTGCTTTTGTTTTAGAAATTTTCAAAATCAAAAAAAAACAATACGATACTGAAACTCATGGTACTAAACTACATTTGGATAGCTTTTTTCTTAATAGCCTTTGTAATAGGGCTTGTTCAATTAATATTTTTCGGAAATGTGGATATTTTTCCGGCATTAATCAATAGCACGTTCGACAATTCAAAGCTGGGTTTTGAAATTTCGCTTTGGCTTACCGGAGCAATGACTATGTGGCTGGGTATAATGAAAATAGGCGAAAAAGGCGGCATGATTCGCATCATTGCCAAAGTGGCAGCACCTTTGCTCAGAAAATTATTTCCCGAAATTCCGGAAAATCACCCTGCCAATGGTTCGATTATTATGAACATAGCAGCCAACATGTTAGGGCTCGACAATGCCGCTACACCCATGGGGCTTAAAGCAATGAAAGAACTTCAAGAACTAAACCCCGACAAAGATAAAGCATCGAATGCGCAGATTATGTTCTTGGTACTCAACACTTCGGGGCTTACCATTATTCCGGTAGCCATAATGGCGGTATTGGCAGCAAATGGGTCAAAAAACCCTTCGGAAGTATTTATTCCTATTCTTATTTCTACTTTTATTTCTACTCTGGTCGGAATTATTGTTACTTCGCTCTATCAGCGTATCAATTTGATTAACAAAGCTGTAATTCTTTATCTTGGTGGTTTTTCTATTTTTGTAAGCTTTTTGATTTACTATTTTGTTTCGCTTCCACAAGAAGAAGTAGCACGCATTTCGTCCATTGCTGGTACGCTGATACTTTTTACCATTATAATTTCTTTCATTTTGGTAGGTATGAAGAACAAAATCAATATCTATGAGAGTTTTATAGAAGGAGCAAAAGAGGGATTTTCTACCTCCATTATGATTATTCCTTATTTAGTAGCTATTTTAATAGCCATTGGTGTATTTAGAGCTTCGGGAGCAATGGATTTTTTAATGAATGGTATTAGCTATCTATTTGGTTTAATGAATGTTGATACCGGATTTGTAAACGCCTTGCCCACTGCCATTATGCGCCCATTGAGCGGAAGCGGTTCGCGCGGAATGATGATTGAAGCAATTAAAACGTATGGTGTGGACTCGTTCACAGCCAAAGTAGCCGCTACTTTTCAAGGTGCAACGGATACTACTTTTTACATTATAGCTGTTTATTTCGGTTCGATAAGTGTGCGCAATACACGCTACGCCATTACGGCTGGTTTGTTGGCTGATTTAGCGGGAGTTATTGCTGCTATTGTTGTTTCGTATATTTTTTATGTTTAGTTTAAATGGTATCTAAAATTAGGTGTTTGTTCTAAACCTGAAATCGAAATAACAATACATTACATGAATTTGTGTACTTATTTTTGATAGCACAACAAAGTTAAAAAAAAGTCTCTTTGGCAATAATATCAACTGTTTCGGGCGAAGTGTGAGTGTCTTTCTCTGTCGAAACGCCCAACTCAGAAAGCTTTTTGACACTTGGCATTACACGCTGTTGCCACGAGCCAACGGCTGAATTGTAGCTCTTTACAACCGAATTGATGCTATTGCCCATTTTTTGAAGGTAATCGCTAAAAATAGCAAGACGCTCGTAAACAGTTTTGGCTTGTTTCCATATTTCCACAGCATTTTCGGTGGCTTTGTGTTGCCGCCAAGCATACGAAATCGTTTGCAGCAAACCAATAAGGGTAGTGGGTGTGGCAAATAAGATTTTGCTTTTTATAGCTGTGTTAATCAGGTCTTTGTCGTATTTCAAAGCCGTACCAAAAGCCGATTCTACTTCGATGTAAAGCACCACAAAATCGACAGAATCATCAAATTGCGCCCAATAACTTTTAGCAGACAAGTCGCGTACATGCTTGCGAAGGGCTGTGGCATGTGCTACAAGAAGTAATTCTTGTTCACGGTCATCGCTCACTTCCAAAGAGTTGAGATACGAAAGCAAAGGCACTTTCGAGTCCACTACCACCTTGCGTTTTTCGGGCAAATATACAATCATATCGGGTCGCAATACTCCATCGGCAGCTTGTACCGATTTTTGTTCATCAAAATGACAAAACTCTGTCATTCCGGCATATTCCACTATGCGCCGCAAACCTATTTCGCCCCATTTTCCACGCACTTTGGGTTGCTTGAGAGCCGTAACCAATGCGCCAGTTTCTTTTTCTAAGCTATTTTGTTTCTTTATTAGTTCGTCGATGTGATTTTTGATACTTCCGAAGGTTTGGCTGTTTTGATTTTCAAGCTGTTTGATTAATTCTTCGTGTTTTTCGAGCGAGGTGCTAAGCGGTTTCAAAATATTTTTGATGCGCTCGCTGCCCATTTCCATTTCGCTGTTTGCTCTGAGAGTATATTTTTCAAGTGTTTTTTCTGCTAAATTGAGGAACGATTTATTATTTTCTTGCACCGCTTGCGAAGCCAAATGATGAAAAGTTTCTTTGAATTGTTTCTCTAATTGATCGAAATGAATTTTTTGTGCCGAAAACAGAGCATCGGCTCTCAGAAACTTTTCTTTTTCTGCAAATACTTCATTTTTAAGTACTCCCAAACTTTCGGCATGTTCTTTTCTAAATTTATCGGCAGCCCAAAGCCACGCCACAAGTGCTCCAATTGCAATTCCCGAAAACAAAAATAAAACTTCCATTTCTCAAAATTTAGATTAATTTTCAATAACAATTTTAAAAATAAATAGGTATAAAATTCTGAAATTTTATACCTATTCAAAAAATATTTGGAGTAAAATATTAAACCGCTTTGATTAGAAAATATTCTTTTTTGCCTTTTTTAACAAGTAAGTAATTTTCTTTCAGTAAATTATCTGCATTAATTACCACTTCTGGGTCTGAAATTTTAGCTTGGTTGAATGAAAGCCCGCCACCTTTTATGGTTCTTCTCAAATCGCCTTTTGAGGGAAATATTTGAGTTTTGTCTGTTAATAAATCTAAAATAGCAACGCCCTGTTTTAGTTCATTTTTTTGAATTTCAAATTGAGGAAAATCACTGAAAACATCTAAAAAAGTAGCCGTATTTACCGAGTTTATCGAAGCCAAAGCATCTTTTCCGAACAAAATTTCAGAAGCAGCAATACACATTTCGAGCGACTCCCTCGAATGAACCATAACAGTAAGTTGTTGAGCCAATGTTTTTTGCAAAAGACGCAAATGAGGTGCTTGTTTGTGCTCGTCCACTAATTTTGCAATCTCCTCTTGCGAAAGCATCGTGAAAATTTTAATATATTTTTCGGCATCTTCGTCACTTGTATTTATCCAAAATTGGTAAAAATGATAAGGCGACGTTTTTTCGGGCGAAAGCCAAATGTTTCCTTTTTCAGTTTTTCCAAATTTTGTACCATCGGCTTTGGTTATCAAGGGCATAGTAAAAGCATAGGCTTCTCCTTTTGCTTTTCGACGAATCAATTCAGTGCCGGTAGTAATATTTCCCCACTGGTCAGAGCCGCCCATTTGAAGCTTGCAGTTGTGGTTTTCATACAAATACAAAAAGTCGTAGCCTTGCACCAATTGGTAAGTAAATTCGGTAAACGAAATGCCTTCACCTTCGCCAGTCATGCGCTTTTTTACGCTATCTTTGGCAATCATATAATTGACAGTAAGGTGTTTGCCTACATCGCGCAAAAAAGCAAGAAAATTAAATTGCTTCATCCAATCATAGTTATTTACCATGATAGCTTTATTTTCGCCTTGGGTGAAGTTTATAAATCTACTAAGTTGTTTATTTATAGCATCTTGGTTGTATCTAAGCGTTTCTTCGTCCAGCAAATTTCGCTCTTGCGATTTGCCCGAAGGATCACCAATCATGCCGGTTGCGCCGCCAATAAGCGCAATGGGTCTGTGTCCTGCATTCTGAAAATGCCTGAGCAACATAACACCTGCCAAATGCCCTATGTGAAGTGAATCGGCTGTGGGGTCGATACCTAAATATGCAGTAGTTTGCTCTTTATCAAGTAGTTCTTCGGTTCCGGGCATCACATCGTGCACCATGCCGCGCCATTGCATTTCTTTAATAAAATTCATCTTAAAATTGTGCTATTTAATTGTTTAACAATGTCGCTCAAGTTGAGTTAATTCGAAAAAAAGTCCTTCGAGGGTATAAAAAACCTTCAAGGGCTAACTTGGGCGACATTGATTTAAAAAGTGTAATTTTTCTTACGAAAATTTTGCCAAAGATAGAATTTTTTTAGAAAAAGTTATTTTTTTTTTAAGAGAGATACTCAAGAAGAACATAAAGAAGCTGTTTTACAAAAATAAATTTGGAATTTACGAAAAAACAAAACTTTCCAAGAAAAAAACAGAAAGGATTTTAAAAATAAATTCTGTTTTTTTTGAAAATTTGCTTTTACCGAAAAACTTATTGTATATTCTCTTCCATTGGCAAACCGTATTCTTCTATCATTTTAATTCCGAGTGTTTCCAATTCATCTAAAACAGGATTGTAAATAGTTGGAATTGTAGGTCTTAGCACACCTTTTTCGGTTATTATGCCCGAAAGAATATTTTTAACGCCAATAGCCGCTGGAAGCGCAACCGTGCGAGCAATGGCTGTTTCGGTTTTGGGATTTCCAAAATTGAGCAAGCTTGATTTGATGACTTCTCTTCTACCATCTTCATATTCAGCCAAAAAGATGTGCTGCATTGCAACCATATCGCTGGCATCTTCGGCAAGTATCATTTTAGAAATCATGCGGTCAGACGTAATTTCAAAAGGCGTTGTTTTACCATAACCCATTTCTTTTTCAGAAAGTAAGTCGATGTAATACAAGGCATCGAGTAGTAGCTCAACATCTTCATCATCAAAGTAATTGCTAATTTTGTCTTCGATGCTAAAATCCGAAAGGTCGTTCATCATGGTTTCTACAAATTGGCGGTAACTCATGCCACTAAAATCCATTTCGGTATTAGAAATCAGATTCATAGCTTTTATTTTGTCCATAATTTCGCACCAACCTTCGTACCTAAATGTGCCACGATAAACGGTTTCTGCTTCGGGAATACCATAAATATCAATGTAATCTGTCGAATTTCGATTGGGATACACTTCTAAAACGCCTACTTCGGGAAAGAACAAATTGAAGGTATCTTTGAACAAGTCTTCGGTAGGAGTTTCGATTAATTCACCTTGTTTTAAGTATTTAGCACTGTTGTTGCTTGCCAAAATCACGCCTTTGGGACTCCATGAAAAATTATAAGCAAACGGATTGTTTACGGCTTCGCGTTCAGGAAGAGCACCTGTAATAGAGTAAAAATCAATAATCTGTCCGCCTTCTGAGTGTATTTTGTCGATAATGCGCATAGCTGACATGTGGTCGATGCCCGGGTCTAGACCTATTTCGTTGAGAATAATTATTCCGGCATTTTTGGCTTCTTCGTCCAATGCTTGCATTTCGGCGCTTACATAGGAAGTTGTGAGCATATCTTTTTTGTGCTTTATGCACACTTTGGCTACTTGCACATGAAATTTGTAAGGTAAAAGGCTTACTGTTAAATCATTGGTTGATACAAGTTTATCTAACAGCTCGCTGTTTTCGATAGAAAACTCTAGGGCTGTGCCATTTGTTTTTTCACCTATCAGAGTTTTTGCTTTTTCGAGGTAAATATCGCCAAGAGTTACGTTGAAATTGTTGTCTAACAAATAATTAACTATTGGTTTTGCTACCATTCCTGCACCTAAAATAAGTACGTTGTTTTTCATAATTTTTGTTGATTTTTTTTTGAGTAAAATAAAAATCTAATCGATTGATTATCTTACAATCTCTAATTAAAATAGTCTTTTTCTTGCGATTAAATTGACAATAAAAGAAAACGCTAATTTACCTTTATTTCTTGGATTTTAATAATAAAAAAATGAGTTTCAAAACATAAAAAAAAGAAGCATATTTGCACATAAATTGTAGCATATTCGTCATTAAAACAAAATTGTTTCAAATTTTAATCTAAAATACTCATTAACAGAGCATAAATGTTTCAAAAAAAGAATATTTTCAAACTATTTTTGTTTATTTATTTCATTTATTTCGCATATTTACCTTTATTTTCGCAAGAAAGTGAGTGGAAAATGCAAAATGATTTGAAAATTGATGCCGACTTTATCGAAATTGATGCTTTGGGAAGTATTTATGCTGTAAAAAATAATATTTTGAGTAAATTTTCACCCGAAAATAGCACTTACAAGCGCACTTATTACAGCAACAATTCGTATGGAAGCATTTCGAGCCTCGATGTAAGCAATCCATTCAATTTGCTTGTTTATTATTCAGATTTCCAAGTTATTGTGAACTTAGATACTCATCTTTCAGAGATAAGCAAACCAATACAAGCTGTTGATTTAGAAGATATTGAAGTTGAATTAATTTGCAAATCAGCAGAAGGAGGATTTTGGATTTTTGACCGTTTTACACAATCTATTAAACATTTCGATGCTTATTTGAATTCAAACAAATCGAGCCTCGATTTTAGAACATTGTTTGATGAAAATTGTACTCCAAATTTTATGCGCGAATGGAATAATAAGTTGTATGTAAACACTTTAGAAGGAAGTTTTTTGATATTTGATACCTTTGGTAATTTAGAAAAAACACTTTCGTTGTCTATCGAAAAGGAGTTTTGTGTAAAGCAGAATTTATGCTACTACGCTGATAAAAAATTAAAAATATACGATTTTAAATCATTAGAAATAAGCGAAATAGATTTAAGTTGGAAAAAAAATATACTTTCGGCAAAAATAGAACAAAAAAAACTATATATCTTTACACCCGAAGGCGTAAGTATTTTTGAGCAAAAAGAATAAGCAAGTTTTGCTGGTTTACAAACGTTATTTATAATTAGCAATTTTTTTTATAATTAAATAGACTAAAACATAAATTATACTACAAAAAAATGCACATAGCAATCGCTGGAAATATTGGTTCGGGAAAAACCACACTCACTGAGCTTTTAGCCAAGCATTATGGCTGGGATGCTCACTTCGAAGACGTAGATGACAATCCGTATCTCGATGATTTTTATGCAGATATGGAACGATGGTCGTTCAATCTTCAAATTTATTTTCTCAACAGCCGTTTCAATCAAGTACTCGACATTCGCAAATCGGGCAAAAGTGTTGTTCAAGATCGCACAATTTATGAAGATGCTTACATTTTTGCACCCAATTTGTACGAAATGGGCTTAATGCCTTCGCGCGATTTCGACAATTACGAATCGCTTTTCAATTTGATGAGCTCGTTGGTACGTCCACCGGATTTGTTGATTTATTTAAAAGCCGATATTCCTAAATTGGTAAGCCAAATTCAAAAAAGAGGGCGCGATTACGAAAATACCATTCGTATCGACTACTTGACAAAGTTAAATTCGCGTTACAATCAATGGATTGAAAGCTATGATTTAGGCAAATTGCTTGTAGTAGATGTAAATAACCGCGATTTTGTAAATAACAGAATCGATTTGAATTATGTGATAACAAAAATAGATGCCGAAATTCACGGTTTGTTTCACTAATTTGCCAAATTTCAATTTTATACGCTTTCCTATTTTTAATTTTTCAGCTAAAAAAATATAGTAAATTGTATTTTGATTAGCGAAAAGCATAAAAAAATAGGAAGGTAAATTCATTTTATATGCGCTATATAAATTTTGATAATAAGCTAAATCAGTGGCTTATTCTATTACTTTTAGCATTTATTTGGGGAAGTTCGTTTATTTTGATGAAACGTGGGCTAGAGTCGTACTCCTATTTTCAGGTTGGCACTTTTCGCCTGTTTTTTTCGTTTTTACTATACTTTCCTTTGATTGTGTATAATTTCAAACGGCTTAGTTTTCAGAATGTTAAATGGCTACTTGTTGTTGGGTTTTTAGGCAATGGCATTCCAGCTATTTTATTTTCGATGGCACAAACGCAAATAAGCAGTTTACTTTCGGGCATGCTCAATTCTTTAACTCCTGTTTTTGTGCTGATAGTGAGCACGTTTCTTTTCAAATCGAAAACAAATGCGCGTAGTGTTTTGGGAACTTTAATCGGGCTTTTGGGAGCCATTAGCTTGCTTTGGTTTAGCTCCAAAGGCGATGGTAAATTTAGCAACAACATCAATTACGCTCTTTTGGTGGTTTTGGCAACTACCTTTTACGCTGTAAGTATCAATGTAACAAAGCACAAGCTCAAAGCACTCAATGGTGTTGAAATATCTTCTTTGGCATTTTTGTTTATAGGTCCTTTGTCGGGAATGTATTTAGGTTTTTCCGATTTTGCGCCTGCACTTCAAACCCCTAATTACTTGCAAAACATAACGTTTGTGTTTATTTTGGCTTTATTTAGTTCCTTTATAGCCGTTATTATTTTCAATGTTTTAGTAAAACACACCGAACCTGTTTTTGCAAGTAGTGTAACTTACATTATCCCCATTTTTGCAATAGCATGGGGCATTTTTGACGACGAAACGATTAATTTCTTTCAAATAGCTTCTATTTTTATTATTTTTATTGGCATTTATTTTATTAATACGACCACAAAAATAACAATAAAAGCTGTAAATAAGTAAAAAATAGTAGCTTTGTGCTATCCGTTAATATATTGCTTATTAATCATATATGCTCTAGTATGAAAAACATTTATTTTTATTATTGGGAAATAAATTTTATATTACAAAAAAAATACATTAAATTTGATAAAATTTAGTTCGCAATAATTAGCTGAATTTTTGAAATTACTATCAAATTCAAACTAAACATTTCTTTTAAAAAAAAATACCAATAGCAATGAGCACACTTTCAGAGCATAGTATTTTTACCACATATTTAAAGCGAATTTTGATCATTTTTGCTTTAATTTGGTTGCTTGTGTCTTTTTTTCTGTATATTTTTGCTAAAAATATTCTTTTTTTTCCACAAAATTACATTTTATTCATTCTTATTTCGAGTAATTTACTTGCGGCTATTTTTGCTTTTACTTTTTATCGTTTATTTTCAAATAAAATGAAGTCTTTTTTTATTGAAAAGGCAGAAATTACTAACGAAACAACAAAAATAGTACATGAAAAAAATCAAAACGATTTTGATTTTGTACGTTTTTTCAATTTCCACAGCGATTTAATGTTTGTACTCGATAATGAATATAAAATCATAGAAATAAATAATTCGGCACTTTTAACTTTAGGTTTTTCAAAATCGGACCTGCTTCAACAAAATATTTCGATAATTATACAACCAGAAAAAAGTATAAAAAATTGTTTTTCTGAGTTTTATAACACAAACAACCATTTTTGCTATCTCACATTCATTTCAAAAAATGGCAGTCTTTTTTCTTTGGAACTTACAGGATTCAAGGGTTTGTGGTATAACGAAGAAGTTCTTTTTGTCAATGGCAAACATTCGGTAACCGTTTTTGAAGACAATGATTTTTTGAAATTCAAAACAGCTGTTGAACAAAGTGATAGTTCTGTTTTAATTACTGATATACAAGGAAATATAGAATATGTAAATCCTAAATTTATACAATTTACAGGTTACTCACTTGGCGAAGTGATAGGAGCAAATCCTCGAATTTTCAAAACAAACAAACACAACACGGCTTTTTATAAAAACTTGTGGGACACTATTTTAGGTGGAAATGTTTGGCGAGGCGAATTTTTGAACCGCAAAGCAAGCGGCGAAACTTATTGGGAACACTCTGTAATTACACCAATTAGAAACTCTCACAATGAGATAATTAACTTTTTAGCGGTCAAAAATGATATTACTGACCGCAAAATTTCTGAATTTCGACTCAAACGAATGAACGAAGACTTGAGAAATGCCGAAATAGAAATAAGAGCTGCTCATCAAGAGCTTAAATCGAGCAACGAAGCTCTCGAAATGAGCTACAAAGAACTTGAAAAAGCCAAAAATAGAGCAGAAGAGTCGGATAAATTAAAATCGGCGTTTTTAGCTAATATGTCGCATGAAATTAGAACGCCACTGAATGGGATTATTGGTTTTTCCGATTTGCTTGCCCGCGAAAATGTATCAACTGATAAGAAGCAAAAATACGTAGAAATCATTAATAGCTGTGGAAACCAGCTACTTAAAATCATTACCGACATTATTGAAATTTCAAAACTTGAGTCAGACCAATTAACAATTACTACCGAAACTTTCAATTTTAATACTATGCTCGATGATATTTATGCCGACATCTTGCACGATACTAATTTAGACACAAAAACAGAGCTTACTATTCTGGTAGAAAAGCAATTACCCAATGATTTGATGAATTTAATTTCGGATAAGCAACGACTGATACAAATTTTCACAAATTTGCTCAATAATGCCATAAAATTTTCGTCGAAAGGCAATATTGTTTTTGGATACGTGCTCAAAGATACTATTTTAGAGTGCTTTGTAAAAGACCCAGGCATTGGTATTTCAAAAGAACACCAAGAGGTTATTTTTAAGCACTTTAGGCAAGTTCAAGGAACACTAACTCGCGAGTTTGGGGGGGCAGGAATTGGGCTTTCGATTTCGCAAGGAATCATTGAGCTTTTGGGAGGTAAAATTTGGGTTGAATCGGAAGTAGATAAAGGTTCTACTTTCTTTTTTACAATTCCTTATTATATAGAACTTTAGTATCCACAAGAAAGATTAGAGTAATTTATTACTTAAATAAAGATAGAATTGTTCTCAAACTAAAATATCTTTCCTATATTTGCACACAAAACAGAAAGTCTGTTTTACTAAACAAATTATTTTTTAATTTTTTGTAATCTTAAATTATGGAAGAAAAAAAATGTGTACTCTGTCAGCGAACTCAATACGAAGTGCCACTTATCGAAATGGTATATAAAGGAAAATCGCTGAATATATGCCCACAACACATTCCTGTGCTAATACACGAACCTCAAAAATTAGCAACAATTTTACCCGATGCGGAAAATTTTGGTGCAGGATAATCAAACTAAAAAACCTCTTAAAAAAATAAAGAGGTTTTTTCTTTGATTAAAAACAGTACAATGCAGCAGGAAAACAATTTCGCAATAAAATTTTCAAAATTTATTTTTTCTATTTTCTAATTTTGGTAATTATACATTATTTTATCTCACTTTTTTCGTCGCTAAGTGCTGCAATAGCTAGTATTATGCCCAAAACAATTCCCAAAGCGGCGGCTATCAAAATTCGTACTTCTTGTGGCAGCATAAAAGTAATGGAATGTACGGGAATCCAGAAAAATGGAATGGTTTTCATAAATACAAAATTCCATTGCACTTTCCAATCGAGGTTTTTTAAGATATTCACAAAATCGATGCGCGAGTAGAGTGCTGTTAATTTGCCTTTGTGCGATTCGATGTGTGTGTCGGTTATTTTGTGAACAATCATAAAAACAGGCGCAAAAAAGAAGTTGAGCAGCGCACTAATGGAAAAAGAAACAATAAAACGAGTGATGGTAGGAGGCTCATTCATAGAAGCTACGGCATTTTCGAGCCCTGCATATTGCAAAAACTCGGGCACGCCTTTGGCAAAAATAATAAAAGCTACCGAAATGCTAACACCTAATACTCCCCAAACCAAAGCTCTGGGAATCAACCCAAAACCTTCGCGGTAATAATTACCTGTTTTGATGCGCAAGCCAACTATTTCGCCGAAAGTAGCCAAAATGGCAAATTTTATAAAACCCATTGTAATACCATGCGCCGCATTGAATTCTTTGTAAAAGTTAAATACTGATTCGAAGAAATAAAAGGGCGAAAAAAAGAGGATTACTCCTAAAATTACTAAAAAATCTTTGCTTTTCATTTGTTTATTTTTGTTGTTTTTGGTTCACTACTTAAATACCTAATTTGTTTTTTTTAAGGCTGCAAATATACAAAGCTTAATTAAAATAAAAATTTTTGACATACACTGTTTTATTTTTATTTTTTTTAAAATAACAACTAACATTTTGATAAATATTGATAAAGAACGTTAAAAATAACAATTTTTCACACGTAAATTCAAACAAAAAAAAAAGAAAATCGTATAGAAAAGAAAGCTCAATGTATTTTTTTAGGTAAAAATAGATAAATGAGTTTTTTCTGTTCAATTTTTTTTCTATTTTTGTGTACAAATTTCGTAAGGAATAAAAAATCAATAATCTGAAAATGGCTCCATATTTTTAAATTAAAATAAACAGTATCGAAGCTATTTGTTTCAAAAAAAAGAAGATATTATGCAAAGATTGACCGATTTTGACGAAAAACCAATTTACGAACCTTACGACTATAGCCTATACAACCAAACCACTGAATTAGCAACCGGAGGGCAGCGTGCGCTTGCCGGATTGATTGATTTGATTATTGCCAATATTTTAAACTCTGCGTTGAATTCCTCTTTTAATATCAACATGAATATTACCGTTGGTATTGGTTTTCTGGGCTCTGTTTATTTGTTGCTTAGAGACGCACTGCCTTTTTTGAATGGGCAAAGTTTGGGCAAAAAAATTATGAAAATTCGTGCTATTGAATTAAAAACGGGCAATTCGTTGAAAAATAATTGGGGAGTTTCGGCATTAAGGTCGGTTTCGTTGATTATTCCGTTTTTCAATATTATTGATTTTTTTATGGTTTTTAGTGCAAGCCACCAACGCTTTGGCGATAAATGGGGACAAACAATTGTAGTGAAAGATGAAGAAGATGCTTCTTTCTAATTGCCTTATTTTCAATTATTACCTAACTTTAGGAAAAAGACTATGAAAAAAATTTATTATTCTCTTTTTGTATTAGCAGCTCTGGTATTCATTGTTGCGCTTTATATTGATTCAGAAATACTTGCGGCAATATCAAAACCTATTCCGCTTATTATGCTCTTGCTTTTGGTAAAACCCGATAGCAAGTACAATAAGCTTATTTTTGTAGGTTTTATTTTTTCTCTTTTTGGCGATGTTTTTTTGATGAAGGTAGTCGATAATTTTATATTGGGGCTTGCTTCGTTTTTAATTGGGCATGTTTTTTATGTTTTTGCTTTTTTAAACCGAAATGCTTACGCCAAATTGGTTACTTCTATTCCTTTTTATCTGTTAGCCGCCGGATTAGCTGCTTTTCTTTATCCTTACTTAGGCGAATTGCTTATTCCTGTGTTTGCGTATGTTTTTGTGATTATGACCATGGTTTGGCGTTCGTTTTTGCAAATTAAATCGGACAAATTGGCTATTTTGGCATTTATTGGTGCTGTTTTGTTTGCTTTTTCCGATTCGTGTATTGCTTTTAATATGTTCTACCAACCTTTTGAATGGGCTGACTATTTGATTATTACAACTTATTGGGCGGGTCAGTTTTTGATTTATCTTTCTACTACTTCAAAGGCTGTTGATTAATATGAATTACATAACTGATTAGTAAACAAAATTCTAAAAAAACAAATTGTTATTTTCCAACAACAAAACAACATTCTTTTATGACCGAAAAGCAAATTGAGAAAAACCGATTGTTGATAAAAAAATACAGAGCCGTTTTGTCTTCTGAGAAGGCTAAATTTGGTGGTTTCTTCGACAATAATGGCATACGCTATTACGTTGCGGATTTGTACATGCGAACAACTGATTACAAAGGAGTTATTACTTACAAAAAATGGTTCGAGAAAAATTTCCCCGACGACATCGGCAGTGTTGTACTATCTCTTAGCTGGTCTAGTGCATATTACGAGCTTGGAAAAGAAAACGAAGCTAAAATTTATGCCATAGATACCGCATTTCAGAATGTTTATTTGCACCAATTACTTTTCAATAAAGAAGTTAGCCTCTTCGACATGTACGAAGATCAATACAATATTCTCGAATATGCCCAATCGGTGGTAACAAAATTGAAAAAACGAATAACAACCTCTTATTTAAGTTGGCTTTCGTCTTTTATTCAATCAGAGGAATATACAATGCCCGTAAATCGGTTTATTGCATTGAATAAACTACTTAAAGACGAGCACAATAGCGAAAAGCGAGGAGAGCTTTTAAGCCACATACGCCAATTGAGTGTTGCAAATAAAGAGCGGAAAAAATAAACCTCTTAAATACGATTTCATTTTTGAGCAAATTCTTTGCTATTTGTTTATTTTTAAGCACTTGGCAAAACGAAATGTGCAATTAATTTTGGTTCCGTACTTTTGAATAAAAACGCATCTTTTACACTATGTTTTGCATTTTAAAACGAGTTAATTTGTTTTTTTTATGATGCATTCGTGGCAAAAATTAAATATTTGGTATTTTTTTGATTGCTTCTGTCAGAAAATGGCTTTTAAACAAAAAAGGATTGTTTTCCTAGCAAATAGGGATACTTTTTTTTAAAAAATATGCTGCTTTTTTTGCGTAATGGAATGCAATTTAATGTGAATTAAAACAAACAAAAAACTTATGCCCTTGAATATCAGTGTTCATTCAAAATGTTTATTCTACCAAACTTTGGTTTTACAAAAAAAAAACAGTTTTAAAATTTAGTTATAAATCTTAAAACTGTATAAACAATAAAATAAGCCGAATTATTTCTTTGTTTCTTTTAATCTACTCTGTTGTTTAAGAATGAATTATCTTTTTTAATTTTTGAGCCGTCAGCATCTTCGTTAAGCGAAAATTTTGAAATTTCCTTATTAGCCGAGTGGTTTTCAATTTTTAATTTTACCTTTTTGCGTTCAAAAGCAGGAACATTTTCCATTTGCTCAATATCGCCTGTTATCGCTTTGAAGGTTCGCACTTTTTTAATATCTCTAGTTTCGGGAGTTATTATTTTTTCTATAATTTCTTCTTCCACTATTACTTCTGTTTTCTTTTGTTTGCTTAAAAATTCTTTCTCGCTTTCTTCAAAAACATCGTCCAAAGTAAACCGTTCTTTTTCTTTGTGCTTGGTCTCTACCTTTTCTTTTACAGCAAAGGTATTTACTTTGGGTTTCTCTTCCCCAAAAGCATTGGCAAAAGCACCCGAAGAAAGGTCTTCTTCAAAATCGGTTCCCCATTCTATTTCATTTTGCCCAACCCGCCTGGGTTCAAGTAAATGATTTTCGGTATCACTATCCGAACCCGGGAAAATTTCGGGCAATATATTGGTTTTGAAACCTGTTGCAATAACAGTAACCGCTATTTTGTCGCCAAGCGAAACATCAGTAGTGCTTCCCCAAATAAGGTCGGCAGTATGTCCTGAGGCTTCTTGCACAAAATCGTTTATTGAGCCGATTTCGTCCATAGTGGCTTCTTTTTTACCTGAAATAATATTTACCAAAATATTTCTAGCTCCGTAAATGTCGTTATTGTTCAAAAGTGGCGAGTTCAAAGCCGCTTCGATGGCATCTAACGCACGCCTATCGCCTGCGCCAAAACCGGAACCCATCACAGCAATACCGCTATTGCTCATCACCGTTTCCACATCGGCAAAATCGACGTTTACGTGTCCGTGAACAGTAATAATTTCGGCAATTCCTTTGGCAGCAACGGTAAGTACATCGTCGGCTTTTTCAAAAGCATTGGCTAATGAAAGGTCGCCAAAAATATCGCGTAGCTTTTCATTTTGTATAATAAGAAGTGAATCGACGTGTTTGCTAAATTCACGAATGCCTTCGGTGGCTTGTCGTTGACGTCTTTGTCCTTCAAATCGAAAGGGAACAGTAACAATCCCAACCGTAAGTAAGCCTTGCTTTTTGGTGGCTTCGGCAATAACAGGAGCAGCACCGGTGCCTGTGCCACCGCCCATACCGGCAGTAATAAAAACCATGCGTGTAGAAGAGCCCAACGATTGAATTACATCTTCGAGATTTTCTATTGCGGCTTCTCTTCCGCGTTCGGGTTTGTTGCCTGCACCTAAACCTTGTGTAAGCGAAGAACCTAATTGTATTTTTAAAGGCACTGGGCTGTTAGCCAATGCTTGCGAATCGGTATTAGCTATAACAAAATTAACTCCTTCAATTCCTCTCTTGAACATGTGAGTTACCGCATTGCTTCCTCCACCGCCAACACCTATAATCTTGATTATAGATGACTTATCGACTGGTAAATCAAATGGCATTAAATCGTCCATGGCTTATTGTATTTGTTATTTGTTTTAAAATTGCAAATTGAACTTTATAATTTATCTTAATTCATAAAACTCTAAAAATCAAAGCGTTTAATTTAATAAACACTAATTAACTATGCAGCAAAGATACTAAATTATTTTTTTTATAAAGTAAATTTTTTATATAAAAAAAAGTAATTCATGTTTTTTTTTGCAAAATACAGTAGATTCAAAGCCTATAAAATAGCAATAAATAGTTGAATATCAAAAAGAATTTAATTTTTTACATTTTAGAATCCGTTTCGTCAAACATATCAATAAAACTATTTTTCAATTTATTGAAAAACGCAGGTTTTTTAGAAATCGGGTCTTGAACAATTTCTTGTTCTTCAACCTCTTGTTGCTTTTCTACTATTTTTTTAGGTTTTTCTTTTTTAGCATAAAACTCATCGTAGCGTGCTCCTTTCAAAACTAAACCTATGCTGGTAGAAAATTGAGGTTGATTTATTTTCTCGTTGCTTCCTGTGTTGAAATAACGATTGGGCAAACCAATTCTAACGTCCAAGCCTGTTGAAAATTTCATCAATTGTGGTAAATTTCTAAGCAAAGCACCGCCACCAGTAAGTGCAATTCCTGCTCCAAGTTTTTCCATAAAGCCAGAGTTTTCTATTTCAAAAGCAATTGCATCAATGATTTCTTCCATGCGTGCTTGAATAATGCTGGCTAAGCTTTTGAACGAAATTTCTTTCGAGTCGCGTCCGCCAATGCCCGGAATGGTAACTACTCTATTTTCAGGAGCCATTTCGGCTATTGCTGAGCCGTATTGCACTTTGAGCGATTCGGCGTAGCGATGCAAAATAGCGCAACCTTCTTTTATGTCGTTGGTTACTACATTTCCACCAAAAGGAATTACAGCCGTGTGGCGAATGGTTCCGTTGTAATAAACAGCCAAGTCAGTTGTGCCACCGCCTATATCGACAAGCACCACGCCAGCTTCTTTTTCGTCGTCGGTAAGTACCGCTTCCGATGAGGCTAGTGGCTCAAGAATGAGTTTCTTAACTCTCATTCCAACTCTGTTGATACATTTTTCGATGTTTTTGGCAGAGGCAATTTGACCTATCACAATGTGAAAATTGCCTTCGAGTCTTCTGCCTGTCATGCCTACCGGATTTTTTACGCCCGATTCGTTGTCCACAATGTAGCTTTGAGGAATTACATGAATAATTTCTTCACCAGCTTCGATGGGAAGTTTCTTCATGTCGTTAAATAACTCATCTACTACTTGTTGGGTTATTTCGCCCAATTCAGTATCTAAGTATTTTATTCCACGGTTTTTCACACTTTTGATGTGTTGTCCGGCAATACCTACGTAAACGTTTTCAAATTTTATACCTGAAGCTTCTTCAGCTTGGCTAACAGCTAGTTGTATCGAACTTGCTGTTTCGTCAATATTCAAAACTACTCCACGCTTTACGCCTGTAGAAGGAGCTTGCCCCATTCCTAAAATTTCCAACCGTCCGTTGGGTGCTTTTTTTCCGACTATTGCAACAATTTTGGTTGTTCCAATGTCCACTGCTGTAATGTATTCGTTTGTTCGGCTCATTTTTTTATTTTATTAAACTAAGTTATTTTTTTTTGCAAACTATTTGATTTTTGAACGTTAAATCGATTGTTTTGTATTTGTTCCAACCTCCACGCGGCAATACTTCTTTGTAAAATACTTCGAGCTGCTGAAGCTTATCTCTGTAATTTTCTATTCGCCCGAAGATGATAATGTGCTGCCCTACACGCGGAACTAGCTCAAATTCATTGTTTTTGAGTACATAAATTTGATTAATTTGCGATTTTAGAAATTCATTGTCGTAAATGTATTTTCCTAAAATAAACAAATCGGCTATAATTTTATTTTCATATTTTTTTGCTACGCTATCTATCTCTACTTTTTTGCGCAAATCGAAAATGTTGCTGATAGCACCATTAACGACCAATACATGAGCGGTATAAGATTTTGAAAACGGTAAAATTACACCTTCATCGTCGATGTAAAAACTTTTTCCACTTTCGTTTATTATTCTCATAATGGGCTTGCGCTGAGTAAGTTCTACATTTACCTCGCCCGAAATTGTTTTGTACATCTTTGCCTTTTTCACAAGTGGATAATCCAATATGGTTTTTTCGAGTTTTGCCATATCAATGCTATCTACTGCAATGCCTTCCAATATTTTATACTCTTCATTTATGTACTCAACTATATTTTTCTTTTCGAGTAAAAAATTCTCAGTGCTGTCCAGAATTGTTATATTCACCTGTTTGCAGATGGTATTTTTGCGTTTTTTTGCTACAAAACCCAATACCACAACCAAATACACAATAATTGCTATCCAGAGTATAAAATTTCTTACTTTTCGATGCTTCATTATTCTTTAAATTATGAATTATGAATTTAAAATTAATCGTTTAGCATTAAACATTAAACATTAACTCAATCGGTTCGAGCAATTTGTCAATATCGCCTGCTCCGAGTGTTAATAAAATATCTATTTTTTTTTGTTTCAAAACGTCAATCAATTCTTCTTTTTTGCAAAGAGTTTTGTTGGTGTTTTTTATTTTTCCAAAAATAATTTCGGACGTAATACCTTCGATTGGCAATTCTCTAGCCGGATAAATATCGAGTAAAATAACTTCATCGAGCAAATCGAGGCTTTTAGCAAAATCGTCGGCAAAATCGCGCGTTCGTGTGAACAAGTGCGGTTGAAAAACGCCTGTAATTTTTCTAGTTTTATAAATATCTTTTACCGAATTAATTACTGCCTTCAACTCTTCGGGGTGATGCGCATAATCGTCGATAAATATTAGTTTTTCGGATTTAATTCGATAATCAAAACGCCTGTTAATTCCTTTAAAATCAGCTAAAGCTTTTCTCAAATCGTCCACTTTTGCGCCCGTAGTAAGGCAAACACTCAAAGCAGCTACTGCGTTTTCTAAGTTTACCAAACCCGACATTCCGAGCGTAAAATTTTTAAATTCGCCAATAGGAGTTTTCAAATCAAATAGATAAGTATCTCCGTTTTGCTGTATATTTTTTGCATAAAAATCGGCTGTTGTTTTTAACGAATAGGTAAACAGCATTTTAGCACTTGTGTCGATAAAATTTGGATAAATTTGTTTTCGCACAAAAAGCACCCCATTTTCATGAATCTGTTTGCTAAATTCTTTGAATGATTCCAGCATTTGCTCTTTGCTCGAATAAATATCCAAATGGTCAGCATCAGTGGCAGTTATAACTGCAAAGAACGGAAAAAGTTTTAAAAACGAACGGTCAAATTCATCGGCTTCTACAACTACATAATCGCTTTTTTCTGAGAGAATTAAGTTTGAATTGTAATTTTTAGCAATTCCACCCACAAAAGCATCGCAACCAATGTGCGAATGATGCAAAAGGTGTGAAATCATGGTCGAAACAGTTGTTTTTCCATGAGTTCCAGCTACTGCAATTGTTTTGCGACTTTGAGTAATTAGCCCAAGCACTTCGGCACGTTTCATTACCTTAAAACCGTTAGTTATAAAGTAATTGAGTTGTGAATGTTCCTTTGGAATAGCTGGAGTAAATACTACTAACGTATTCTCTTTGTCTGAAAAATCACTTGCTATAAGCTGTATTTTATCTTCAAAATGCACAGAAATCCCTTCTTTTTCAAGTTGTTGGGTTAGTTTGGTTTCAGTTCGGTCGTAACCTTGCACTTCCAATCCCAAATGCTTGAAATAACGCGCCAATGCCGACATTCCAATGCCGCCAATGCCCACAAAAAAGACGCTATTTAACTGATTCAAATCCACTTTGTGTATTTTTTAGTTCGCTTTTAATAAAGTTTGAATTTCTTCAACTTCTTTTAATAATTCATTACGTGATTTGTCTTCCCCAAATCTATTTTCATTCAATTCTACCATTTTTTCAAATGCTAAAGTAATGTTTTTTAGTTTGTTATTGTATTCAGTGCCACCTTGCATAAATTCTTCTTTCATTTTTTAAACGGTTCTTTCATCATTTCGCGCAGTTGCTTGTCGTTGAAAATTTCTTTTGGCAAAGCATCTATTTTTTTATTTATATCAATATACGATTTTGCAACATTTTTTCGCAACAACGAAAGTGTAGATTTCCAATAGTTTAGATATAAAAACATTAGCTCACTAGTAAAGTAATCAACATCATTAATCCGCTTAACAACAAGAGTTTTATCAAGGTCGCTCTTGAAATTTTCAAACCTTTTCAAATCTTCTTCGGACAATGCCTTAAAATATTTATTTTTTCCAATAGAATCGATACTTGTTTTAATCGAATCAAGCTGAATTAAAACATTAATAGGTAGAGCTTTAGTGTCTTTTGCATATATAGAAAGGGTGTCTATACTTCTTTTTAGAAGCTCAAAATGTTTTGTCATTAACTCTGTACCTTCTATTTTTTTTAACATTTTTCTTCCTTTGAAAGTACTATCAGTAGCTTCAAAAATAATTATAATTCGCTCTTTTTGTTCCTTACTTATGAACTTATATTCTTTTATGTCTGTGTACGAATTAATCACCTCATATAAAAGGGATTGCTGCAATTCAAATGCTTCGTCTTGTAATCTGCCTTTTGATTTATAATCGCACGAATTAAAAATAAAAATGCCGGATATT
>JAIFNL010000041.1 GCA_020047755.1 Bacteroidota bacterium | reverse complement strand
CGCATTTTCAACTTGCGCCGAGGCTACGGAACTCGCATACACGATGCGCAACCTTTCCGCGCTGCCGGTCCTGTTACTGCTGAGGAATATCTCTCATTAGAAGCGCATTACGATTCTCAAATGAGAGAGCTCATTGGCGTAGAACCTACGGGAAAATCGCTCGAAGAAAGAATGTCGATAACTCGCAAATACCGCGAAAACAGATACGAACAGTTACTCGATGCCGTTTATGCACGCCGTGGCTGGACAAAAAATGGTGTTCCTACCATCAACCATTTGAAAAATTTAGGCATGGATTTGCCCGAGTTAATAGAAATTATAACTCCGCATCAAGAAAATGCCTAGTATTTGATATTTTTTTTACAACGAAAAGCCGTTTGAAATTTCAAACGGCTTTTTTATTGAAAAAAGGGAATGTATTTTCTAAAATAAGAATATCTTTGCAAATCTTAGATGACTTGATTTTTTATTTTATAAAAAAAAGATATATGAAAATAGCTTTATTTCCAGGAAGTTTTGACCCTTTCACAAAAGGGCATGCCGATATTGTGCAGCGAGCTTTGCCTCTTTTTGATAAAATTATAATTGCTTTTGGAACAAATTCAACAAAAGAACGATTTATTGCTTTGCCCGAAATGATAAATTGCTTGGAAAAAATATACAAAAATGAGCCAAAAGTAGAAATTTCGAGCTACTCAGGATTAACTGTCGATTTTTGCAAAAAAAAGGGTATTCAATTTATTTTGAGAGGTTTACGCAATTATACTGATTTTGAATACGAACGAACCATTGCGCATTTGAATCAAAGTATGGATAAAAGCCTCGAAACGGTTTTTCTGACTACAACACCCGAAAACTCGTCGGTTACTTCAACTATTGTGCGCGAAATAATTCGTTTTGGTGGCGATGCCTCTAATTTTGTACCCAAAGTGATAGATGAATATTTGAAAAAACGCTAATCTTTTTGAGCAATAGGAAGAGAAACTGTGAATGTAGAGCCTTGATTTTCTATACTTTGTATGCTTAGCTTTCCGTTTTGTATTTCAGTAAACTCTCGGCAAAGCAAAAGCCCCAAGCCTGTGCCTTTTTCTTGATTTGTGCCAAGAGTACTAGTTCCATTTTCCGAATTTAAAATTTTCTCAATGTTTTCTGGGCTAATCCCAATTCCTGTATCTTTTACCTGAATTTTAATTTCTGTATCTGTTTTGAAAGCAATCAGAATAATAGAACCATTTGGTTTTGTGTATTTTATGGCATTTGAAAGCAGGTTGCGCATAATTATTTCTAATAATAATTTATCAGCAACAAACCGAAAATTAGGTTCTATTATTTTTTGAATCTTTATTTGTTTTGCCTTCAGATTGGCTTGTATTAGTTTGAAAATATCCAATGTAAACACATTAAAATCGATGTGCGATTTTTTATATTTTATTCTATTTGTTTGAGATTTAGACCAATACAATAAATTATTAAGTAATTCAAAACTTTGTTCGGCAGCTTGATTAATTATTTGAGTATATTCTTCTACGGGTTCAAAATCTTTATTTTTGCATTTTTCCGAAATTAAATCAGAAAATCCCATAATTGCGCCAAGTGGGTTACGTAAATCATGTCCAATAATCGATAAAATTTTATCTTTTGTGGCATTTAATTCTTTCAATTTTTTATTATCTTCTTCTATTTTCTTGTTGTTTTCTAAAATGATTTTTTCATTTCGTTCTTTCAAAATAAATAGATATATGATAGGAAGTGTATAAATTATTGAAAAATAACCAAGGTACGAGATTAATTTAATCGTATTATCTGAAAAAATTAATTGATTTTGAATTGTAAAAAAAGAATATAAAGCTCTGATTAAGAATAAAATAGAAATAGTGAACGCCCAAAAACCAACCACATGCTCCATTTTTGTTTTATCGCGCCAAAAAGCAAACTTTTTACTTAAAAAAAGAAAATAAATGCTAATAAAACACGACATTTCAAATACCTTGTAATAACTTTTTATTCCTATCGACAACAATAAAACGGCTGAAGCTAATACTGAAAAACTTATTAGTAAATAATAATCTGTTTTCCTAATTTTATCATTTGCCGAGATTAAAATATAAATTTCGATAGTTAAGCTGATTATAAATAAGATATTTGCAATTGCAGAGAGATAAATATTCGTAAAATTGACATTCCACAAAAAAATACTCCACGTACCTAATTGAAAAAGTCTTCCAGTAGCATATAATTTCAGTTTTTGATTTGGTAATTTATACTGCAAAAAATAAATAACAAAAAGAGTTATGATAAATATATTGCTCAGTAAATAATTTTTTGTTTATTTTGAATAATTACATTTTTAATTTGATACAAAATAAACGTAAAAAAAACAAAAAATTGCATTTTTCTTTAGGTATTTAATTTCATTTATTAAATTTTCAGCTAAATAGTTCTATATTAAATTACTCCATTAAATTAATTCGGCTTTTTTTACAAAATAGGTAAACTATTCACAAAGCATTTTGAGTTGAGTAAAACTCAAATGCTTTGTGATTTTTTATGCTTATTTTTTGCTTACTATGCCATAATGACTTTTACTTCATGCACTTTTTCGTCGCCAAAAATAGGCAAAATACTTGAGTTTACTAATTGACTATCAACATAAATTGATTTTATTCCTTTTGAATTTCCATTCGGATTCTCAACTTCAATAGTGTAAGTTGCGTTTCTGAATTTGCGAGTTACTGTAAATTTTTTCCACGTGCTAGGAATGCACAAATCGAGTTTTAATCCATAGTAATCGGGCTGAATACCAAGTATATACTGGCTTATTGCATAAAAATTCCAAGCAGCCGTTCCTGTTAGCCACGAGTTTTTGGCTTCGCCAGGTTTAAAAGCGTCTTTTCCGGCTATCATTTGCGAATACACGTAAGGCTCTGTTTTGTGGAGCCCTTGAATATCTTGCAAATACGCAGGGGCAATTTTCGAATAATATTCAAAAGCCTTGTCGCCTCTACCTAGCATCGTTTCGCCAATCATAACCCATGGATTGTTGTGGCAAAAAATGCCTGCATTTTCTTTGTAACCTTCGGGATATGAGGTTATTTCTCCCATTTGAATCAAATACTTAGTAAATGCCGGATTATTTAATACAATTCCGTAATCGCAGTTTAAATATTTATCTACCGAATCGAGAGCTTTGAGTGTTTTTCCTGAATCTTTGCCAATTTCAGCCATTGTGCAAAAGCCTTGCGATTCGATAAAAATTTTACCTTCCTCATTTTCGTGGCTTCCTATTTTATTGCCATAAAAATCGTAAGCTCGCAAAAACCATTCACCGTCCCAGCCATGATTTTCAACACTTTGCTCCATTTTTGTTACTTCTTCGAGTACTTTTTGGGCTTCCTCATTTTTGCCAATTAATTGGCAAAT
This sequence comes from Bacteroidota bacterium, assembly GCA_020047755.1. Taxonomy (GTDB): domain Bacteria; phylum Bacteroidota; class Bacteroidia; order Bacteroidales; family JAIFNL01; genus JAIFNL01. The sequence continues at coordinate 7,359 of JAIFNL010000041.1, read as the reverse complement.
TCGAGCAAATTCGCGTCCATAAATAACAAACATTCCGGCGATGAAAACGGATTCGGCAACACCACCTTTTTGGTTTTCAGTGGTTTGGAACGATTCATCAGGGTTCGACGAAAAGCAATTCAAATTCAAGCAATCGTTCCAATCGGCTCTGCCAATCAATGGCAATCCGTGAGGTCCTAAGTTATTGACTGTGAAATAGAACGAACGCTTTAAATGTTCAAATAAGCTAGTTGCTTTGCTTGCATCGTTGTCGTAAGGAACTTGCTCGCTTAGAATATCAAAATGCCCAGTTTCTTTCATGTAAGCCGAAGTTGAAAGAATAAGCCAAAGTGGGTCGTCGTTGAAGTTGCCGCCAATATCGCTGTTGCCTTTTTTTGTAAGTGGCTGATATTGATGATATGCGCTACCGTCTTCAAATTGAGTTGCTGCAATGTCCAAAATTCGCTCGCGTGCTTTTTCGGGAATTAAATGCACAAAACCAATCAAATCTTGGTTAGAATCTCTAAAGCCCATTCCTCTGCCAATGCCTGATTCATAGAATGATGTACTTCGAGACATGTTGAAAGTAACCATATTTTGGTATTGATTCCAAATATTCACCATTCTGTCGAGCTTTTCATCTTCGCTTTTTACTTGATAGGTCGAAAGTAAAGTTTCCCAGTAATTTTTAAGCGCAACAAAGGCATTTTTTGCTTTCTCGGCTGTGTCGAACTGCGCCATCATTTCTTTTGCTTTGGTTTTGTTGATGACTTGTAGGCTTTCCCATTTTTGGTCGTCGGGCATTTCTACATAGCCAAGCATAAAAACGAGTTCTTTGCTTTCGTTGGGTTTTAGTTCTATTTCCAAACAGTGCGAAGCTATTGGATACCAGCCATGTGCGTGCGAATTTTGAGCTTTATTTTGTTCTACTGTTTGTGGATTTTCAAAACCATTGTACAAACCTAAAAAAGTTTCTCTATCAGTGTCGAAGCCTGAAATTTCGGCATTTACATTGTAAAATGCAAAATGATTTCGGCGTTCGCGATATTCGGTTTTGTGATAAATGGCTGAATTTTCAATTTCCACTTCGCCCGTTGACAAATTGCGTTGAAAATTAGTCATATCAGCTAAAGCGTCCCAAAGTGCAAACTCAACCAATGAATATAGCTTAAATGCTTTTGTTTTTGCCGAATTATTTTTCAATTCCAATAAATGAAGCTCGCCGTTGAAGCCAAGTGGAACAAACGAGGTTTGTTTCACAACAAGCTCATTTTTAACTCCTTCTATACTTGTGTAACCTAAACCGTGGCGGCATTCGTATTTATCCAAATCTGTTTTTGCAGGTTTCCATGCTGGCGACCAAATTGTACCTTCTTCGTTGATATAGAAATACTTGCCGCCCATATCGAGCGGTACATTGTTGTAGCGATAGCGAGTGATTCGTCTGAAACGCGCATCTTTGTAAAAACTATATCCGCCGCTTGTATTTGAGATAATGGAGAAAAAATTCTCATTTCCCAAGTAATTTATCCAAGGCGAGGGCGTTTTGGGAGTTGTTATTACGTATTCTTTATTCTGGTCGTCAAAATATCCGTATTTCATGGTTTATTTATTTTTATGTTTTTTTTTTGAGTTTGAAAATTTTAAGCAAGTTTTGCTCTTCTATTGTTGAGTTCCATTGTAATTTCATCTAATTTTTTCTGAGTTAAAGGGTAGAGAGTCATTAAAATAGCCGCTAAAATGGCAATTAATGTCGGAATCCAGCTCATGAGCATTTTTATGCCCGGAATTGCGTTTGCTATGGAAGCCGAATCTTGCCCATTGTATTGAAAACTAGCTAGAACTAAGCCAATTATAGCACCAGCTACTCCGCCGCCAAATTTGGTGGCAAATGAACCTGCCGAATAAATTAATCCGGTAGCCCTTCTTCCATTTTTAAATTCGGAGAAATCGGCTGCATCGCCAAGCATTGCAAAAAATAAAGTAGGAAAAATAGCTGAGGCAAATTCAGAAATTATACCTAATGTAAAAATGGCAAATATATCGTTTATTCCACAAAAATAAAGCAGTGCGTTTACAGTTCCTGAAAAAATAAGAGCGTAAATAAACAAATTACGTTTTCCGAATTTATTTCCTAAGTAAATAGTGGACATTGCGCCTGCTATCGAAGCTACCATAAGCATAACCAAATAACTTCCGGCGAGGAGTTGGTTGTGCAAATAATGCGTGAAATAGATAACTGTAATTCCTTGTTTTATAGAATTATACACATTGAAAAGCAAACCAATTACAAGCAGCACAAACCAAGGCTTGTTGGTTATTAAATCTTTTAAGTCTTGCCGCAAATTAGTGGTTTGAGTTTCGAGAGGTCTTACTCTTTCTTTAGTGGTATAAAACGTTACTAACATAATCAATGACAAGAAGATAGACATCAGATAAATAGAATAGCTGTATCCTTTCTTTTGATTGATGACCGAAAAGCTTTCGGGTGTTAAATTTGCTTCGCCTTCAACTAAAAAAACATAGTTTTTATTTGCTTCGAGTCTAAAACTTTTTGTGGCAGATGCGGGTTCTTTTTCTGTATTACTTGATTCCGAAGCCCATGAAAATAAGGCTATTCCGTTTTCTGTATTAATGCTAGCATTTTCAACGTCGTGATTAGCCGAAACAACAAGTTCGTATTTTTTATCGTCTAATCTGTTGATTGTTAGCTGCGGATTTACATCGCCATAATATGAAACCAAAAAAAGCAACGCACCTTGCACAATCATTCCTCCAGCAAAAGCACCTACCATTCTGAAGGAACCAATACTTGTGCGCTCTTTGTCGTTGCCAGTCATTACTGCCATTAGCGCGCCATACGGAATATTATTGGCGGTGTAAACCAATGTAAAAACAATGTAGGTTGTGTAAGCGTAAATAATTTTTCCGGTATAACTAAGGTTGGGAGCAGTAAACAAAAAGGACAAAATAACTCCCAATGGAATGGCTGTCCATAAAACCCAAGGGCGAAATTTTCCATATTTCGATTCGGTTCTATCGCCAATAATGCCCATTAATACATCGGTGATGCCATCACTTACTCTGGCTATTAGCAACAACAAACCTACGGCTGCCGGATTTAAGCCAAAAACATCGGTATAAAAAATAAATAAAAAAGTAGCCACGCCGCGCCACGCAATATTTGCAGCTCCATCGCCCAAAGCGTAGCCTATTTTTTCGCCTAGTTTTACTTGATTAACACTCATAAAAATCTCATTATTAAATTGTTTTCTATTGTTTTCTATTGTTCTATTGTTCTATTGTTATTTTGTTAAGAAATAATTTCTAATTCCTAATTCCTAATTTTTAATTCTTAATTTCTAATTTCTATTTCTTACAATTTAGAGAATAGATTCACATTCTGGTTGCTGGGCTTTTTATAACTATTTTGTTTTTAAATAATTATAGAAAGTAAAGCAACAGTTCAACCTAATTTCAAACCTGTTTTTTAGAATGAAAAATTAAAATCTTTCTTTTTGGTAGCTTCGAAAATATCTCGGCTAAACATGTAGAGCTGAGCCGGTTTGTGCGAAACTTTTTGCTGTTTTTCTTTTAATGGAACAATGTAAGGAACTTGGCTTACTTTTTTTCGGAAATTGCGCTTATCTATCTCAATACCAAGTACTACTTCGTATATTTTTTGCAAATGCGAAAGCGTAAATTTTTGAGGCAAAAGCTCAAAAGCCAGCGGATTTGTTTTGATTTTTGTTTGCAAAGCTTCCAAGGCTTTGTTTAATATTTCTTTGTGGTCAAAGCCCAAATCTTCTATTTCGTTTAGATTGAACCAGCTTGCATGTCGCTCAGTATAAGACACATGAACAGAATTCACATTCACTAACGAAAAATAACCTACCGAAATAACACGTTCCTCGGGATTGCGTCCGATGGATTCGAGCCAAAGTTTGGCTCTTGGTTTTTTGAGCCTGTCGGGATTACCAAAAGTATAAAACTGCTCTAAGTAAATATTTGACAATCCGGTAGTTTCTTCCAAAATACGCGCCGCCGATTCATCGAGTGTTTCTCCCACCCTCACATGATGTCCTACCAAAGTATGGTCGCAAAAAACAGTTTCGCCATTTTCTGCTTCTAATTTTCGTTCGAGCAATAAAACATTTAGCTTTTCGGAGTCGAAGCCAAAAATTACACAATCTACTGATAAGTTTGAAATTGTATTGTCGTTCATTCTGTTTGTTTTTTTCAGTATGCAAACTTAGACATTTATATTTACTTTTCAAAATAAATATAAATTATAAAGTGTTAAAAATACAATAAGTTGTTTTTAAACTAAATTTGATTGAATTAAAGAATTTTATTTATTTTATTAAATAATTGTTATACAATAAATTAATTTACAATTTCTTATTTTAAGAACAATAAAAAGAAATGTTAAATTTTATTTTATTTTACATTTTTGAAGAAAATAAACTTATTTAGTGTTTTTTATACATAAACAATTTAATTATATCAAAAATATAAAATGTAAAATTTGAGAATTAAATTTTACTAAAAAATGCAAATAATGCTTTAATTTAGCAATTTATTGTCAAATAATCTATTCAAATTTTACTTTTTACAATTTTATAATTGTAGATTAGTGTTATTTCTACACAATTGTTTCTTAAAAAAATTAACATTTTCAATTGCTTAATTAACAAGTAATTAAAATTAATATTAACATTAAATTAAAAAAAAATTGATAAAAAATTTGTTTTATATCAGAGTTAAGGTAGATTTGCATAGTTAAATTGTAATTTTAACACTTAATAAAATAGATAGTATTAATTTTTCTTTAAATTAAGAATGTATTAAGAAGTGTTTTAATTACACCTTTTATTTTTTTTGAGAAAAATTTGAAGGGGGGTACTTTTTTTAATGGGGAATAATATTATTTTTTTGTTTTTTAATTTTTTTATATAGCCAATTAATAAGCAATGATAAATGATTAATTCCTTTTTTTTAGAATTATTTTCATCATTTTTTTCAAAAACAAATTTCAGATTAAACAATTCAATAATAATTTAAACAATTCAATTATTCAATTTTAATTAAAAATTTACATGAAAAAACTAAGTATTATTCTTATGCTCTTTCTGCTAAGCTTCTCTGTTTTTGCACAGATAGAGGTAAGTGGAACAGTAACTTCGAGCGAGGACAATTCTGCATTGCCGGGTGTTACGGTTGTTGAAAAAGGCACTTCAAATGCAACCATGACCGATGCCGAAGGGAAATACGTGATTACAGTTAAAGAAAACAGCTCGTTGGGCTTTAGCTACATTGGTTTTGTAGCTCAAGATGTTGCTGTGAATGGTCAAAGCGTTATTAATATTACACTTGTAACCGAAACTACTGGAATAGACGAAGTGGTAGTAGTGGGTTATGGTGTAACCAAAAAAAGTTTGCTTACTGGTTCTATTTCGCAAGTAAAAGCTGAAGAATTGGAAGGCAACTCTAATACTCGTGCCGACCAAGCTATTCAAGGTAGAACTGCTGGTGTAGCTATATTACCTACTTCGGGTTCGCCAGGAGCGGGTTCAAAAATCAGAATTAGAGGTACAAACTCTAACGGAAACTCAAACCCTCTTTATATTGTGGACGGTATGAAAACTGGTGATATTAACAACATCGACCCTTCTGATATTGCTTCTATTGAGGTTTTGAAAGATGCGGCTTCGTGTGCTATTTATGGTACTGAAGGTGCTAACGGTGTTATTCTTATCAGCACAAAATCTGGAAAAGCGGGAGTTACCAAAATTAACTACGATTTTATGTACGGCATTCAAAGTGCACGTACCAATATGGAGCTAATGAACGCCGAACAATACAAAACTTGGATGCAAGAAGCCGGTGTTGCTACCATTAGCGACCGCTACAATGCTGACACTGACTGGTTGAGCGAAATTTTCCAAAATGCTCCTATGCAAAAACACCATTTGAGTTTTACAGGTGGTTCGGATAAAACTTCTTATATGATTTCGGGTTCGTACTTGAATCAAGATGGTATTGTAGGTGGCGATAAAGCAAATTACGACCGCTATACTGCACGTGTAAATGTAAAAAGTGAAGTGAAAAGCTGGCTTACCGTAGGTGCAAACATGAGTTTTGCACATTCTGACCAAAAATACATTGGTGAAGATGATGAGTATAGAAGTGCTATGAACAGTTCTCTTTTGTTAGATCCTTTAACTCCTGTTTTCTATGACGGAACTCCTGCTCAAATTCAAACGCTTATAAATTCGGGTTTCACTATGCTTACAAACGAAGACGGCAAATATTATTCGTTGGCTGAAAACGTAACTGGCGAGGTAGCAAACCCATTGGCAATTTTGGAAACTTACAACAACAATATTTCGCAAGACAAATTGTTAGGTTCGGCTTATGTAACTATTAAACCTATCGAAGGTTTGAGCATTACATCGCGCGTAGGTTTAGATTTGGCATATCAAACTCAACACTGGTGGGCTCGCGAATATTATTTCTCTACCGAAAACTCAAACACAGTGATGAATATTGACGACCGTTTGAACAAATGGAATACTTGGCTTTGGGAAAACTTCGCTTCATACACAAAATCTTTTGGCGAACATACTTTAACTGCTCTTGCTGGTTATTCGGCTCAAAAATATACAGGTCCTTGGTACTCACTACACTCTGGTCCTATGGTTGGTTATGGCGATAATTTTGCTTACCACACCACTGGCGAATCAGACCAAGTAGGAAGCTCAATGGGCGAAAACACAATGGCTTCGGCTTTTGGTCGTCTTTCTTACGATTTTGGTGGAAAATATATGTTCGAGGCTTCTATTCGTAGAGACGGCTCTAGCGTATTCCCTCCAGAACACAAATACGGAACATTCCCTTCTTTTTCGGCTGGTTGGACTATTTCTAACGAAGACTTCTTTGCTTTTGATTTTATTGATTTCTTGAAAGTGAGAGGAAGCTGGGGAGCAAACGGTAGCAAAGCCAACTTAGGTGGAAACGAAGACATCGTTTTCTGGGATTTTGGTGGAAGATACCCCGATGCTAATGGAACTTATATTTATGGTGCATCAATTAACCGTTTACCAAACAGCGAATTGATTTGGGAACGTACTGAAATGATGGACTTTGGTTTGGATATGAGATTTTTAGATAGCAAACTTTCTGTTTCGGTTGATTATTACAACAAAATTACAAAAGGATTACTTGCAACTGGTAGCGGTCCACTTTCGGTAGGTAACAATTACCCAACTGTAAATGCTGGCGATGTACGCAACAAAGGTTTTGATGTAGAACTTGGTTTTAGAAACAACGACAACGAATTCAAATACGGAGTAAACGTGAACTTTTCGACCGTTGATA
>JAIFNL010000236.1 GCA_020047755.1 Bacteroidota bacterium | reverse complement strand
ACAACAAAAAAAGGTCATCGTACACAAAAAAAACCTCATCGTACAGAAAAAAAAAGCAATCGGATTCGCCAAAAATCATTCTCACAAAGCATTATTTGCCTTAAAATCAGCCATTTTCCCTATCCAACCAACAAAAACAGACCCCCAACACACAAAAAATAAGCTGGTATTTTATTTAGATGTTGTTTAAAAAAAAATAATTAGCCCCGACCTTCAGGTCGGGGAAATGAAAACCACCGAAAATCGGGCTTTAGCGCAAAATGCCTGCGCTCCCAATTTGGGCTAAAGCCCGAAAATGGTGACTTTTTGAAAAAGTTAGCTAAAATTCTAAATTTTCCAATTTTTCGATATAAAATAACAATTGAACAATGTAACAATGTAACAATTTGTTATTAGAATTTCGGTTACTATCAAGTTACGCTATCAATAAACTAACTGAAGTTTCGCAGTAAATATAAAAGTTTTATTTTCAATTGATTATAAATTAAATAAAACCGCTTATTTATTGATATTCTGCAATTTAACATATTCCTTTTACGGGATAAAATTATATTTATTATTTTTTTTGTAACACAAAGTAACACAAAATTTTGCACAAAGTTACACAAGGCTAAATTTTTAACTTTGTGATACTTTGTGCTTTAACTTTGTGATACTTTGTGAAACAAGATTCATCTTTTTTATTGATAATCAATAATATAATTGAACTGCGAAACTTCAGTAAACTAATTTCAAACAGTTACTGAGCACCCAAAGCTTAGTTGCAAAATTCCCAAACACCCAAACTTACTAAGCTTGCGCCGTAGGTCCACCAAAATTCATGGGTAGGATAGGAGGCTGTTGCGGGTTTTTTATCTTTCCGTGTACTTGTTCAAACTTTTTAATGTTTTCGTCCAAAGCCATCACCAACCGTTTCGCATGTTCGGGAGTCAATATTAAGCGCGATTTTACCTTTGCCTTGGGCGTTCCGGGCATTACTCTAATAAAATCGACCACAAACTCAGTAGCCGAGTGCGTTATAATAGCCAAGTTTGAGTAAATACCTTGAGCTACTTTTTCCGAAAGCTCTATATCTAACTGATGTTTATTTTTGTTTTCTTTGTCCATGGAGTATTGTTTTTTTTATGAAAACTACTAAAAAGTAGATTTCTACTATGATTAGAGTTTCGTTCGTATTATTTAGTGTTTGAAAGAAAACTACGCAAAATCGGTTCGACTGGCTTGTCCGGTCTGTCCGATGATTTACTAACAGCCTAACCGACAGACCGACAAGTCGCTCGAACGGTTCTTATTTTTAAAATTTTCAAAAAAATGCGTTTTCTTTCAAACACTATTTAAAAACAAAGAGCATACATCTAAACTAATGAAAGAAAGAAGTATGCTCTACTGTTAATTGTATTATTTAATGAAATTATCTCGACGATATTTTTTCAAAATCCTTTTTTGAACCTACGATAGTATCTACATAATCTCTCAAACCAGTACCAGCAGGAATTAGATGCCCTACGATAACATTTTCCTTCAAGCCATCTAATTCATCAACCTTACCTCTAATAGCAGCTTCGTTAAGTACTTTTGTGGTTTCTTGGAACGATGCTGCCGACATGAAACTCTTAGTTTGCAAAGCAGCACGAGTAATACCTTGAAGTATTTGGCTCGAAGTAGCAGGCACAGCATCAATAGCTTCAACTTGTCGCAAATCGTTGCGTTTGAGTTTCGAGTTCTCATCGCGCAATTTTCGAGCATCAACTAGCATACCAGCTATTAAAATCTCAGAGTCGCCTGCATCGGTAACTAATTTTTGTCCGTAAATAGATGCGTTTTCTTGCATAAATTCCCATTTATCTACCACTTCTTTTTCAAGGAAGCGAGTATCACCCGGGTCAACAATAAGAACCTTACGCATCATTTGGCGCACAATTACCTCAAAGTGCTTGTCGTTAATCTTCACACCTTGCATTCTATATACCTCTTGCACCTCATTTACAATGTACTCTTGTACTTTTGTAGGTCCTTTGATAGCCAAAATGTCGGCAGGAGTTATAGCACCGTCCGAAAGTGGAGTTCCAGCTTTCACATAGTCATTCGATTGCACAAGTATTTGTTTCGACAGCGAAACTAAATATTTTTTAACCTCACCTGTTTTTGAAGTAACCACAATCTCGCGATTACCACGTTTGATTTTTCCAAACGACACTTGACCATTTATCTCCGAAACAACAGCAGGGTTCGATGGGTTTCTTGCCTCAAACAATTCAGTTACACGAGGCAAACCACCAGTAATATCGCCCGCTTTTCCTACGGCACGTGGTATTTTAACAATTACGCTACCCGATTTTACCGCGTCGCCCTCTTGTATAATAACGTGTGCACCTACTGGCAAGTTGTATTCGTTCAAAATGTCGCCATTTTCGTTTACAATGTGAAGCTCAGGGTTTTTCGTTTTATCTTTTGTTTCAACTATTACTTTTTCTCTAAAACCGGTTTGTTCATCAGCTTCTTCGCGGTAAGTAACGTTTTCGAGCAAACTCTCAAACTTCACTTTTCCTGTCGATTCTGAAATAATTACCGCGTTAAATGGATCCCATTCAGCAATCAAATCGCCTTTTTGAACAAGGTCGCCATCTTCAAAGTAAATTTTAGAACCGTAAGGTATATTGTGGTTGGCAAGAATTATTTTGGTATTTGGGTTTATCAAGTTTATTTCACCCGAACGACCTACTACTACCGAAACATCTTTTCCGCCTACGCTCGAAATATTTTTAACCGTTCTTACTTCTTCGTATTTTACAATAGCATCGTGGCGCGAGGTAATGCTTGCTTCTGTGGCAGTGTTACCCGCAACCCCCCCTACGTGGAAGGTACGAAGTGTAAGCTGTGTACCTGGCTCACCGATAGATTGCGCTGCAATAACGCCTACCGCTTCACCTTTTTGAACCATGCGTCCGGTCGATAAATTTCGTCCGTAACACTTAGCACAAACACCTTTGAGCGACTCGCAAGTTAATACCGAGCGAATTTCTACTTTTTCTATTGGCGAATCGTCTATTGCTTTAGCTACGTCCTCGTCGATAACTTCTCCAGCTCCTACAATGATTGCATTGGTTTCGGGGTGAATTACATCGTTTACCGATGTTCTGCCCAAAATACGTTCGAAAAGAGTTTCTACTACTTCGTCTTTGTTTTTTATTTCCGAAGCCACCAAACCCCTAAGAGTTCCGCAGTCTTCTTGTGTAATAATTACATCTTGCGAAACGTCAACCAAGCGGCGAGTCAAATAACCCGCATCGGCTGTTTTCAATGCCGTATCAGCCAAACCTTTACGAGCACCGTGTGTTGAAATAAAGTATTCCAAAACCGAAAGACCTTCTTTAAAGTTTGAAAGAATTGGGTTTTCGATAATTTCAGCACCCGTTGAACCCGATTTCTGTGGTTTTGCCATCAAACCCCTCATACCTGAAAGCTGGCGAATTTGTTCTTTCGAACCCCTTGCACCAGAGTCGAGCATCATATACACCGAGTTGAAGCCTTGGTTGTCGGCTGCCAAATTGGTCATTAAGGTTTGCGTTAGTTTGGCGTTGGTATGTGTCCAAATATCAATAATTTGATTGTAACGCTCGTTGTTGGTAATGAAACCCATGTTGAAGTTGTTCATTACTTCTTCTACCTGAGTGTTACCATCTTGTATGAGTGTTACTTTTTCGTCGGGAATGATAACATCGTCTAAGTTAAACGACAAACCGCCTTCAAATGCCATTTTGTATCCCAAGTTTTTAATATCATCTAGGAATTTGGCTGTTTTTGCAGTTCCGCTTATTTTCAATACGTTACCAATAATATCGCGAAGTGAACGTTTGGTCAAAACCTCGTTGATGTAACCCACCTCAAGTGGAACTACTTGGTTGAACAACACACGTCCTACGGTAGTTTCAAGTAGTTTTTTAACTACTTTGCCGTCTTCTATGTCGTGTACTTTTACTTTTATAATAGCATGCAAATCTACAATGCCCTCGTTGTAAGCAATAATAATTTCTTCGGGCGAGTAGAATATAGAGCCTTCACCTTTCACTTTTCTTTCGGGAGTCGATTTTCTTTGTTTTGTAATGTAGTACAAACCTAAAACCATGTCTTGCGAAGGAACAGTAACCGGAGCACCGTTGGCAGGGTTCAAAATATTGTGCGAAGCCAACATAAGCATTTGAGCCTCTAAGATTGCAGCATTTCCAAGTGGCAAGTGAACTGCCATTTGGTCGCCGTCAAAGTCGGCGTTGAACGCAGTACATACCAAAGGGTGCAATTGTATTGCTTTTCCCTCAATCAGTTTGGGTTGAAAAGCTTGAATACCCAAGCGGTGTAGGGTAGGAGCACGGTTTAAGAGAATTGGGTGTCCTTTCAAAACATTTTCCAAAATATCCCAAATTACAGGGTCTTTTCTATCTACAATTTTCTTTGCCGACTTTACCGTTTTTACAATACCTCTTTCTATCAATTTTCTGATAACAAAGGGTTTGTATAGTTCGGCTGCCATGTCTTTCGGAATACCACACTCGTGAAGTTGCAATTCAGGACCCACAACAATTACCGAACGTGCCGAATAATCCACACGTTTACCCAATAAGTTTTGACGGAAACGTCCTTGCTTACCTTTTAAGCTATCACTCAAAGATTTGAGTGGTCTGTTTGCATCTGTTTTTACCGCATTCGATTTTCTTGAGTTATCAAACAACGAATCTACCGATTCTTGAAGCATTCTCTTTTCGTTTCGTAGAATAACTTCAGGAGCTTTTATTTCTATAAGTCTTTTCAGACGGTTGTTTCTGATAATTACTCTTCGGTACAAGTCATTTAAGTCCGAGGTAGCAAAACGTCCACCATCGAGAGGCACCAAAGGTCTAAGTTCGGGCGGAATTACAGGCACTACCTTCATAATCATCCACTCCGGCTTGTTGATGTTTTTCGATGCGTAAAAAGCATTTACTACATTCAAACGTTTCAAGGCTTCGCTTTTGCGTTGCTGCGAAGTTTCAGTTTTTGCTTTGTGTCTCAAATGAGCAGCAAGCGTAACCAAATCCAATTTTTGAAGCAAATCGTGAATTGCATCAGCACCCATTTTGGCTACAAACTTATTGGGGTCTTGGTCGTCGAGCAATTGATTTTCGTTAGGCACAGTTTCCAAAATATCTAAATATTCTTCTTCTGTTAAAAAATCAAGACTCTTAATGCCGTCTTCTGCTTTTATTCCGGGCTGTATTACTACATAGCGTTCGTAGTAAATAATAGCGTCGAGTTTCTTGGTAGGTAAACCCAAAAGGTAACCTATTTTGTTGGGTAAAGATTTGAAATACCAGATGTGAGCAACCGGAACCACAAGCGAAATGTGTCCCATGCGTTCTCTACGCACTTTCTTTTCGGTAACTTCTACACCGCATCTATCGCATACAATACCTTTGTATCTAATTCTTTTGTATTTTCCGCAATGACATTCGTAGTCCTTTACCGGACCAAAAATACGCTCGCAAAACAAACCGTCGCGCTCGGGTTTGTAGGTTCTATAATTGATTGTTTCGGGTTTTAGCACCTCACCACTAGAGCGTTCTAATATCTCTTCGGGTGATGCTAATCCAATTGTAATTTTTGTAAAGTCGTTTCTTACTTTTTTATCTTTTTTGAATGCCATATAGCCAAAAGTATTTTTACAGATTTTAACCTTATTTGAACTTTAGCTTTTTTTGTGTAAGCTAAAGGTAAAAAAGTAATCATTTTATAGAATATTGAGACTTTAAAATGATTACTTTCAATACGGACTAAGTAAAGTTGATGCTTAATCCTAAACCTTTTAGTTCGTGCAATAATACGTTCAAAGACTCTGGAATGCCAGGTTGTGGCATTGGATCGCCTTTTACAATTGCTTCATAAGCTTTTGCTCTACCTACCACATCGTCCGATTTTACAGTCAATATTTCTTGCAAAATATTTGATGCTCCAAATGCTTCGAGTGCCCAAACCTCCATCTCTCCAAATCTTTGACCTCCAAACTGAGCTTTACCGCCCAAAGGTTGCTGTGTGATAAGTGAGTAAGGTCCAATAGAACGTGCGTGCATTTTGTCATCGACCATGTGTCCGAGTTTCAGCATATAAATAACCCCTACGGTAGCAGGTTGGTCAAAGCGTTTGCCGGTGCCTCCATCGCGTAAGTGCGTTTTTCCATATCTTGGAACGCCTGCTTTGTCAGTATATTCAGTGATTTGCTCCAATGTTGCACCATCAAAGATAGGAGTTGCAAACTTCAAGCCCAATTCTTTTCCTGCCCAACCTAAAACGGTTTCGTAAATCTGACCAAGGTTCATCCTCGAAGGTACGCCCAGTGGGTTAAGTACAATATCCACGGTAGAGCCATCTTCTAAGAAAGGCATATCGGCTTCGCGAACTATACGCGCTACGATACCTTTGTTTCCGTGGCGTCCTGCCATTTTATCGCCTACTTTTACCTTACGCTTTTTAGCTATATATACTTTGGCTAATTGAATAATACCGATTGGAAGTTCATCGCCAATTGAGATATTATATTTTTTGCGCCTAAATTTACCTTCTATTTCTTTGAAACGAATGGTATAATTATAGAGTAATTCTTTAATAAGCTTATTTTTGTCTTTGTCGGTCGTCCATTTGTTTGGATTGACGTTCATGTAATCAATATCTTGCAACACTTTTTGTGTAAACTTTGCACCTTTGGCAATTACATCAACACTAAAGTAGTCTTTTACTCCTTGCGAAGTTTTTCCATTTACAAGTATGAACAATTTTTCAATCAAACGTGCCTCAAGTGCTGAAATATCTCTTGCAAACTCGTCGTCGAGTTTTGCCATTTTAGCTTTATCGAGAGCTTTAATGTTTCTTTCTTTTTGCGAGCGAGTAAATAATTTTTTATCCACCACAACTCCTCTCAACGAAGGCGAAGCTTTCAAAGAAGCATCTTTTACATCGCCGGCTTTGTCGCCAAAGATAGCACGTAATAGTTTTTCTTCCGGTGATGGGTCTGATTCTCCTTTGGGAGTAATTTTTCCAATCAAAATATCACCTGGCTTCACATTGGCTCCAATTCGGATTAATCCGTTTTCGTCCAAGTTTTTAGTAGCCTCTTCGCTTACGTTTGGAATATCAGCAGTTAATTCTTCTTCGCCGCGTTTGGTATCACGTACTTCTAAAATATATTCGTCAATATGAATTGATGTGAATACGTCGTCGTGCACTACGCGTTCGTTGATTACAATAGCGTCCTCAAAGTTGTAACCTTTCCAAGGCATGAAAGCTACTTTTAGGTTTCTGCCAAGAGCAAGTTCGCCTTTTTCAGTACCATAACCTTCCGTTAATACATCTCCTTTTGAAACTTTTTGCCCTTTAGTTACAATAGGACGTAAATTTAAGCAGGTATTTTGGTTGGTTTTTCTAAATTTTGGTAAATGATAACGCTTTGTATTATCCTCGAAGCTTACAAATTCTTCATCTTCTGTACGTTCGTATCTAACTACAATTTCTTCGGCATCAACATATTCTACCACGCCTTCGCCTTCTGCTGCAAGTAAAATACGCGAGTCTTGTGCTGTTTTCTTTTCTATTCCTGTTCCTACAATTGGAGCTTGTGGGCGCAACAAAGGCACCGCTTGGCGCATCATGTTAGAACCCATCAACGCACGGTTCGCATCATCGTGTTCCAAAAACGGAATCAAAGAAGCTGCAATAGAAGCAATTTGGTTAGGAGCAACGTCCATTAAATTTACTTCAGCCGGAGATGCTAATGGAAAGTCGCCTTCCAATCGGGATTTAATTCTTGGCGATTGGAAATAACCATCGCTGTCGATAATTGCATTTGCTTGTGCAATAACCTTTTCTTCTTCTTCTTCGGCACTTAAATAAATAACTCCTTCGTTGGTTAAATCTACTTTACCATCGGTTACTTTGCGATAAGGTGTTTCAATAAATCCAAGGTTATTTATTTTAGCATAAACGCAAAGCGACGAAATAAGACCAATGTTTGGACCCTCAGGGGTTTCAATTGGACACAAACGTCCGTAATGCGTATAGTGTACGTCCCTTACCTCAAAGCCAGCTCTTTCTCTCGATAAACCGCCCGGACCTAAAGCCGAAAGTCTTCTTTTGTGAGTCATTTCACCCAGAGGGTTGGTTTGATCCATAAATTGAGACAATTGGTTTGTTCCGAAAAATGAGTTAATTACGGACGATAATGTTTTTGAATTAATCAAATCAACCGGAGCAAAAACTTCGTTATCGCGCACGTTCATTCTTTCGCGAATTGTTCTTGACATTCTGGCTAATCCTACGCTAAATTGGTTCGACAATTGCTCTCCCACGGTGCGAACTCTACGGTTGCTTAAGTGGTCAATATCATCTACATCGGCTTTAGAGTTTATTAATTCAATCAAATATTTTATGATTTCAATAATATCTTCGTTGGTTAAAACTCTAGTGTCCATTGAAGTACTTAGCCCCAATTTCTTGTTCATTCTAAATCTTCCAACTTCTCCTAGGTCGTATCTTTTTTCAGAGAAAAATAATTTGTCAATTACATCTCTTGCTGTTGTTTCATCTGGTGGCTCCGCATTTCTAAGCTGTCTATAAATATGATAAACTGCTTCTTTTTCGGAGTTACACGGGTCTTTTTGCAACGTATTGTAAATGATAGCATAATCGGCAAAATTTGTATCTTTTTTGTGCAAAAGAATGGTTTGAGAACCAGAATCGATAATCTCATCTACATGATTTTGATCCAAAACGGTTTCTCTATCAATAATAACCTCGTTACGTTCTATCGAAACTACTTCGCCAGTGTCTTCATCTACAAAGTCTTCAACCCATGATTTTAAAACTCTAGCAGCAAGCTTTCTGCCTACTACTTTTTTTAAGTTTGCTTTCGAAACTTTAAGCTCTTCGGCAAGGTTAAAGATTTCTAAAATATCTTTATCGCCTTCAAACCCAATAGCACGAAGCAAAGTGGTAACCGGAAGCTTTTTCTTACGGTCAATGTAAGCGTACATAACGCTGTTTATATCTGTTGCAAATTCTATCCAAGAGCCTTTGAAAGGTATAATTCTGGCAGAATATAGTTTTGTTCCATTAGCATGTAAGCTCTGTCCAAAAAACACTCCCGGCGAGCGGTGAAGTTGCGAAACTACAACCCTTTCGGCACCATTGATAACGAAAGTGCCACGCGGAGTCATGTAGGGAACAGTTCCCAAATATACATCTTGAATTACAGTATCAAAATCCTCATGTTCAGGATCGGTACAAAAAAGCTTTAGTTTGGCTTTTAATGGAACACTATACGTTAAGCCTCTTCCTATACATTCAGTAATTGTATATCGAGGAGGGTCAACAGAATAACTTACAAATTCGAGTACGAAATTGTTCCGTGTATCCGAAATTGGAAAATTTTCGGTAAAAACAGTATATAAGCCCTCATTTTTTCTGTTTTCGGGAGCTGTATTAAGTTGAAAAAAATCTTGAAAAGATTTTAATTGTACTTCTAAAAAATCAGGATATTCGAGTTGATTTTTTGTTGAAGCAAAGCTAATTCTTTGAGTATTTTGAGACATGAAAATGATTTGGGATTAATGGAACTTGAAATAAACGACAAAAAGGCTTAGATTCCTAACCAAAGGAATCTAAACCTATTATCAATCTAAAATACTGAAATCTTTGTTTTAAGCATCAAATAATTGCTATCAGCATTTTAATTAACGGGATTTATTTAAGTTCTACTTCAGCACCAGCTTCTTTTAGTTGTTCAAGTATGCTTTGTGCTTCTTCTTTAGAAACTTTTTCTTTGATAGGAGCAGGAGCTGAATCAACAAGAGTTTTTGCTTCTTTTAAGCCAATGTTAGCTAAATCTTTTACTAATTTAACAATCGCTAATTTAGCTTGTCCCGGATGTTTCAAAATAACATCAAATTCAGTTTTTTCTTTTGGTTCTGAATCTTCAGCTGCTGCTGGTGCTGCTACTGCAACTGCTGCTGCTGCTGGTTCGATACCGTATTCGTTTTTTAGAATACCTGCTAGTTCGTTAACTTCTTTTACTGTCAAGTTAACCAATTTTTCTGCAAAGTCTTTTAAATCTGCCATTTTTATTTTATTTTATAAATTTTATACTTTTTTAAACTATTTTTCTGTTATTCAGAAGCTGATTCTTCTTTTTCTGATAATGTTTTTAGCACACCGTGCAATATAGTACCGCCCGATTGTAATGCCGAAATAACATTTTTAGCTGGTGATTGTAACAATCCGATAACATCGCCGATAAGCTCGTTTTTCGATTTGATAGCTACCAATGCATCTAATTGATCATCGCCAATATATACCGATTCTTCAACGTAAGCTGCTTTCAAGATTGGTTTTTTGTGCTTCTTGCGGAAATCTTTAATTAATTTCGCAGGTGCATTACCAGCCTCTGAAAACATGATGGAAGTATTTCCTTTTAGTACAGATTCAAACTCTTTGTAGTTGGCATTAACTTGTTCTAATGCTTTATTTAAAAGAGTATTTTTAGCAACAACCATTTGAATGTTTTCTTTAAAACAAATTCTTCTCAATAAGGTTGTATCTGCTGCATTTAGTTCGGAAATATCAGTCAAATAAAAGTGGCTTGCCCCTTTTATTTGCTCGGTCAGGCTTTCAATTATTAATTTTTTATCTTCACGTTTCATTTTTTGATTTTTTTTAATCTCGTTATTAATAAAACCCTACGAGGCTGATTTTACTCTATTGTTTTATCATCTACTTTAATTCCCGGACTCATTGTACTTGAAATGTAAACACTTTTTACATAAGTACCTTTTGAAGCCGAAGGTTTTAATTTCAAAATAGTGTTATAAAACTCTTTCGCATTATCAACTAATTTGTCTGCCCCGAATGAAACTTTTCCGATTGATGAATGAATAATACCGTACTTATCAACTTTAAAGTCAATTTTACCGGCTTTTACTTCTTTCACTGCGTTGGCAACGTCAATAGTTACTGTTCCGCTTTTTGGGTTTGGCATCAAACCGCGAGGACCTAAAATACGTCCTAGTTGTCCTAGCTTTGCCATTACCGAAGGCATAGTAATTACTACGTCAACATCTGTCCAACCGCCTTTTATTTTGGCGATATAGTCATCTAAGCCTACGTGGTCTGCACCCGCTTCTCTTGCCTCTTCTTCTTTGTCTGGAGTACACAAAACTAATACTCTTTTTTCTTTACCCGTTCCGTGAGGAAGAGTTACAACACCTCTTACCATTTGATTGGCTTTACGTGGGTCAACACCCAAACGTATATCCATATCCACAGAGGCATCAAATTTAGTAGTAGTAATGTCTTTTACCAAACCAGAAGCTTCAACTAAAGAATAAGCTTTGTTAACTTCGTATTTTTCTAAAGACTTTTTCTTATTTTTTGAAAGTTTACTCATTTTTTAGTAATATTAAAATGGTGGTGTTCCCTCTATTGTTATACCCATACTTCTAGCAGTTCCTGCGACCATCTTTATAGCTGATTCAAGTTTAAATGCGTTCAAATCTGGCATTTTATCCTCTGCTATTTCTTTAATCTGATCCCAAGTTACACTTGCTATTTTCTTCCTGTTTGGTTCTGCCGAACCTTTTTTCTCTTTCGATATTTCTAAAAGCTGTACTGGAACTGGTGATGTTTTCGTAACAAAATCAAATGATTTATCTGCATACACAGTGATTACTACTGGCACTACTTTGCCTGCCTTATTTTGGGTTCTTGCATTGAATTGTTTGCAAAACTCCATAATATTTACACCCTTAGAACCTAAAGCCGGACCTACAGGAGGCGATGGGTTAGCTGCACCACCCTTAATTTGCAATTTAATAAATCCTGCAACTTCTTTCGCCATAATTTAATTATTAATTTAATAAAATTAATTATTTTCAAAACATTTAGGAAGCAATACAATTGTATTAATGAATGAAAATAATGAAAATTTCTTGTTTATAAATGAAAAGCAACTACCTTTGCAATTGCTGTAATCTTATTCTTTTTCAACTTGCATAAAGCTGAGTTCTACCGGAGTTTTTCTTCCAAAAATTTTTACCATTACTTTTAGCTTTTTCTTTTCGGGATTCACTTCTTCTATTAATCCACTGAAATTGTTGAAAGGTCCATCAATTACCTTTACAGTTTCGCCTACAAAATATGGTGTAGTATTTTCTTCGTCTTTGTCGTCGAGCTCATCTACTTTGCCCAGTATTCTATTTACTTCTGATTGACGCATAGGCAGCGGATCACCACCTTTTTCTGCACCTAAAAAGCCTATAACGTTTGTAATTCCTTTTAGTATGTGAGGTATTTCGCCTACGAGTGCTGCTTCTATCAAAATATATCCAGGATAAAAACTTCTTTCTTTGCTTATTTTTTTTCCGTTTCGTATTTGATATACTTTTTCTGTTGGAATCAGAATTTGAGAAACATAATCTTGTAGATTGGCATGTGATATTTCACTTTCAATATACTCTTTTACTTTTTTCTCTTTTCCACCAACAGCTCTAAGAACATACCATTTTTTTGCTATTTCACTCATAAAGCGGTAAAAAGTATTATGCTATGTTATAAATATTTTTCATTAGAAAAGTAAATGTGCTATCCATTCCAAAAATAATTAGCGCAATTATTAAGGAAGCTACCATTACTATAATAGCACTGCTTTGCAGCTCTTTCCATGTAGGCCAAGATACTTTGTTTACTAATTCGTTATATGCTTCTTGTAAATACAGTTTCATTTTGATTTTTGTCTATTTATTTTTTACAAAAATAATATCTTTTTTAGTGCCTTAGTTTTCGTTTTACACGTCTAACTCTAAAAAAATATTTTGCACGGGCAGAGAGGCTCGAACTCCCGACACCCGGTTTTGGAGACCGGTGCTCTACCGACTGAGCTACGCCCGTGTATTTTATTAATTGAAGTTTAATTTGCATTAAACTTCAATTAAATATTTGAGTGTATTATTCTAAAATCTCAGTAATTTGTCCTGCACCAATAGTACGACCACCTTCGCGGATTGCAAAACGTAAACCTACGTTAAGAGCTACTGGAGTAATCAAATTAACTTGGATTGATACGTTATCACCTGGCATAATCATTTCTGTTCCTTCTGGAAGAACTACTTCACCAGTAACGTCAAGTGTACGTACATAAAATTGAGGACGGTAGTTGTTGTGGAATGGAGTGTGACGTCCGCCTTCTTCTTTTTTCAACACGTAAACCTCAGCTTTAAATTTAGTGTGAGGAGTGATAGTACCTGGTTTGCAGATTACCATACCTCTTTTAATAGCTGTTTTATCAATACCTCTCAAAAGCATACCTACGTTGTCGCCAGCTCTACCTTCGTCAAGAATTTTACGGAACATTTCAACACCGGTGCATACGCTTTTTAAACCTTCAGCACCTAAACCGATAATTTGAATCTCTTCACCTGTACGTACAATACCTGTTTCAATTCTTCCTGTTGCTACTGTACCACGACCTGTAATCGAGAATACGTCTTCAACTGGCATCAAGAATGGTTTTTCTACGTCGCGTGGAGGAATTGGAATCCATTCGTCTACTGCGTCCATAAGTTCCATTACTTTTTCTTGCCATTTTGGTTCTTTGTTCAAAGCACCTAAAGCAGAACCTAAAATAACTGGAGTATTGTCGCCATCGTATTCATAGAATGAAAGAAGTTCTCTCATTTCCATTTCTACTAATTCTAAGATTTCTGGATCTTCTACCATGTCCACTTTGTTGATAAAAACAACAAGTTTTGGAACGTTTACTTGGCGAGCCAAAAGAATGTGCTCGCGAGTTTGTGGCATAGGACCATCAGTACCGGCAACTACAATAATTGCACCGTCCATTTGAGCAGCACCTGTAACCATATTCTTAACATAGTCAGCGTGTCCCGGACAGTCAACGTGCGCATAGTGTCTTTTTTCTGTTGAATACTCTACGTGAGCGGTATTAATTGTAATACCTCTTTCTTTTTCTTCAGGAGCATTATCAATAGCATCGAAGTCTTTAGTTTCGCAAAGACCTTTTTCAGCTAATGTATAAGTTATCGCAGCTGTAAGAGTTGTTTTACCATGGTCAACGTGACCAATAGTACCTATGTTAACGTGTGGTTTGGACCTATCAAATTTTTCCTTAGCCATTGTTCGTTGTATTTGGTGGTTATATATTAATTTAAAAGTTAAAAAAAAAAATTTTTTTTAATTTGAGCCAACGATGGGAATTGAACCCATGACCTCTTCCTTACCAAGGAAACGCTCTACCCCTGAGCTACGTCGGCAGTATTTTTTGTTTTTGAGCGGGAGACGAGGTTCGAACCCGCGACCTGCAGCTTGGAAGGCTGCCGCTCTACCAACTGAGCTACTCCCGCTTTTGTTTTGCTTTGTGGGGGGAGGAGGATTCGAACCTCCGAAGTCGTCCGACAACAGATTTACAGTCTGCCCCATTTGGCCACTCTGGAATCCCCCCAGATACACAAAATTGCCTAGTCTTTCTTAAATTATAGTTGGAATATAATTTAAGAGCCGATGGAGGGAGTCGAACCCACGACCTGCTGATTACAAATCAGCTGCTCTGACCAACTGAGCTACGTCGGCATCTTTTTTTCGTGAAAGAACTTATAAGGGCATACGCCTTTTTTTTCAGCGTGCAAATATAAAGACAATTTATTTATTTCACAAAATAAATTTAAAAATATTTTGTTTTTTTATGATTATTCTCTTTCTTTTTCTTTATGCTTTTTCAATTGACGGCGCAAAGCTTCTACCACAAGGTCTGTAGCTTCCTCAAAACTAGCAGCTTCCTTTTCTGCAAATAAAGAGTCGCCAGGTATATCAATTTTAATTTTTGAAACTTTGTTTGCTCCAGTTGTACTGTTACTTAATGATAAAAAAACTTCAGTTCCGACTATTTTTTCATAAAAGGTTTCTAGTTTTTCTACTTTTTTGTTTACAAACTGAACCAATTTTTTGTCGGGATCAAAACCGATACTATTCAATTTTATATTCATAATACCTCCGGTTGTTTTTTTGCTCTTGGATGAGCATGTTTATATATGTAATTTAACTGTTCAAATGAATTATGCGTATATATTTGAGTTGCCGTTAAGTTAGCATGCCCGAGCAGTTCCTTTATTGTATTAAGTTCTGCACCGTGATTGAGCAAATGCGTAGCAAAACTATGCCGCAAAACATGCGGATTTTTTTTCTCCTGACTAGTTATAAAACTTAAATAGTTGGTTACACACCTATAAATAAATTTGTCGTACACAGGCGCACCTTTGTCTGTGAGTAACAAATATTCCGATTTGTTCTCTAAAAAGGTTTCTTGTGCTAGTTTATTGTATAGGTCTATATTTTCTTTAAGTTTTACATTTATCGGAATCCTCCTCTCTTTTTTGCGTTTTCCTACTACTTTTATTGATAAATTTTCTAAATCGATATTTTTTATTTGTATTGTCCTCAATTCGCTGATTCTTATTCCGGTAGAGTAGAGGATATCTATAATTAAAAAATCTCTTATGCCTTTAAAATCGCTTGCGAAGTAACTTACTTTGTGTTGTTCTAACAATTCAGATAAGCTTTCTTCTTTTACAAAAACGGGCAACTGTTGTTTCGTTTTTAGCGAACTTAGTTCTTTTGCCGGATTGATTTGTATTATTTGATTCTTTTGCAAGAATTTATAAAACGATTTCAAGCTCGACAGTTTTCTATTGATGCTTCGGTTTGAAATTTCTTTGCTGGCTAATTCTACAATCCAACTGCGTATTTGTTTTTTGTTGGCTAGCTGAATTTCCGTTTGAAGTTGCTCTTTGCAAAAAGAATCAAACGCTTCAATGTCCGTTTGGTAAGACTTTAGTGTATGCGGGGAGTATCTTTTTTCGTATGTGAGATAGTCTAAAAAAGATTCTTTATGCATAATATTACCAAAACTTAATTTTGAATAATCAATGTTAAAAAAAAACTATTCAACGTTTAAAGGTTTTTTATAAGCCTTATATTCAAAAGAGTATCTGCTTATTTTGAAAATTTTCAATGAAAAGCAAAATAGAAGTAAAGGTTACAGATAATTTCAAACTATCTGCTTCCTAAACTTTCTTTTTTGATTGAAAATAAGGAGACTAAGCTTCTTCGGCTTGTTTTTGCAATTGTTGTATATATACAGCATGTTGCAATTCTTCTCTCTTTCTTACAGAAGGTTTTACGTAGGCTTTTCTGCCTCTAAGTTCTTTTATTACTCCTGTTTTTTCAAATTTTCTTTTGAATCTCTTTAAGGCTCTTTCTATGTTTTCGCCTTCTTTGATTGGTATTATTATCATACTTTAGTTATTTATTAAAAAATTGAGCTGCAAAATTATTAATTAGTTAAATATATTCAAATTTATTTTAATAAAAAAATTTTTAATTTGTTTTTTTTGATAAAAATAGTGCCTTTTTTCTAACTATTTATTTGATAACTATTTATTTTAAAGCTATTTAGTTTATTTATTTTTTTTTATAAAAAAATTAAATTTTTAAATAGGGTTTTATTTTTTGGAATAGTGTTTCGGGCAGTATTTCTTTTTCAGTTAGCTGATTTAAATTTGTAAATTTCCCTTTTTTTTCTCTGTATTTCAATAGTTTCAAAACGTCTTCTTTTTCTAAATAAGGATGGTCGATTAGTTCCTTAAAATCAGCTAGATTGATATTTATTTTTGTTACTTTGCTAGTATTTATGCTTAAAAATTCTTTTGCTTTAGCGTAACTATTTTCATATACGCCTTTCACTTCCAGTAGTTGTTCCATTTTTACAAATCCGCCTAATTGTTGGCGATATTCTACTATTTTTTGTGCCGAAAATTTGCCAATTCCTTTTATTTTTATCAAATCTTCTACACTTGCTGTGTTGAGTTCTGCAAAAAAGTCTTCGGTTTTGAGTTCTTTTATTTCGGGTTTGTTTATTTCTGGGGTTTGCTGTGCCAATATTTCTATATATGGCTCTAATTCAGTGTATTGTTCGCTAGAGATGACATACATTTTTCTGAAATCGTTCTTATCTTTGAACTTTCCGCCTTTCGACAGATAATTGTCGATGGTATTTATTTGCTTTTCTGTTAAGCCCAATTTGAGAAATTTCTCTTTACTTGCCGTATTTGGGTCAAATTTTGAAAGCTCTTTTTCTATTTTTTGCTCTGTTTTTTTGTCTTGTGTGGTTTCAAAGTCGTCGGAGCTTCCTAGTAGCGTAATGTAAGGGCTAAGTATTTTGTATTGAGCTTTTTGCAAAGTGTATATTTTCCCAAAATCACTTTTCACTCTAAATTCTCCTCCTTTTTCGCGGTAATTGAGAATCGAATTAATTTGCTTTTCGGTTAAGCCAAGACGTATAAAATCGTCGAAACTAGCTGTATTTGGGTCAAAATTAAATAATTGAATCGTATCGTATCGTTTGGCTACTTCGTTGGCTTCTTTGTTGGTGTAGTAGTTTTTATCTTTGGGAATTAGATTTTTTCTGAAATTTGCTATTTCGTTGCTAAATTTAGTTGAATTAACTGCTGTCGATTCGTGCAATAAGTTCGGATTGAACGATAAAAAAATCTGATAGCAAACCACAATAACTACAAAAACCAAATAACTAGCTTCCAATCTTTTTGTTGGTTTTACGAAGCTAATTATTTGATTTTTAATTAAGCGCAAATAATGTTTGTTCATGAATTTCAAATTTTTCGATTACTTGAACTTCTTTATACTTCCATTTTTTATGCGTCTAAAATATTCTTTCAAATCGGCTTTGACTTCAGGTGCAAGTATCAATAAACCAATTATATTGGGAAATGCCATGCTTAAAATCATCATATCCGAAAAATCCAATACTGCACCTAAACTTGACGATGCGCCAACAATGGTGGTAGATAAGAAAATAACAAAGAATACGTTTTTAGATACTTTTTCATTTTTTATCACGCCTTTGAACAAATAATTAAACCCTTTAAGTCCATAATACGACCACGAAATCATGGTTGAAAATGCAAAAAGGAAAACTGCAACAAGTAAAACATAAGGAAACCAGCTAAATACGCTTGCAAAAGCTTGAGAGGTTAATTGTGTGCCTTCTAATCCGGCAGGATTATTGTAATAGCCTGTAAATATGATAACTAGCGCAGTCATTGTGCAAATAACTACCGTGTCGATAAACGGCTCGAGAAGTGCTACAATTCCCTCACTGATAGGCTCATTGGTTTTAACTGCCGAGTGCGCAATGGAAGCAGAACCAATTCCGGCTTCGTTTGAAAAAGCGGCACGCTGAAAACCTGTGATTAAAACACCTACAATTCCACCTTTCAAGGCATCGCCCTCAAAGGCATTGCGGATAATGAGCATGAAAACGTCGCCTACTTCGGTTATATTCATTCCTATAATAGTAAGGGATGCCAAAATATAAATTCCTGCCATAATAGGCACTATTTTTTCGGCAACTTTGGCTATGGATTTGATACCGCCAATAACCACAATACCAACTAAAAAGGCTAAAATTAGCCCGAATGCCCAGCCGTAATCTTTTATAGCTGGAAACATAAATGAAATTTGCGAAAAAGTTTGGTTTGCCTGAAACATATTTCCACCGCCAATAGAGGCTCCAATTACCAGAAAAGCAAAAATATAGGCTAAAGTTTTACCGAATTTCCCTAAATTAATACTGCGCGTAAAACCTTTTTCTTTTTGTTCGCCTTCGGTTATTTGCCAAGGAAGCCAATAATTAAAGGTGTATTTTTTCAATCCTTTGCTCAAATAATACATCGGACCGCCGGCGGTTTCGCCTTTTTCATTGATGTCGCGATATTTTACACCCAGCGTTACTTCTACAAATTTTGACGACATGCCCAGCAAACCTGCCAGAATCATCCAAAACGTTGCGCCAGGTCCGCCAATGCTAATGGCAACTGCCACCGATGCAATATTGCCCAAACCTACCGTAGCCGAAAGGGCTGTTGAAAGTGCCTGGAAATGAGAAACTTCGCCTTTATCTTCGGGGTTATCATACGAACCTTTTATTAAATCAATGCCGTGCTTGAACCCCCAAATATTAACGAAGTTCATTTTGAATGTAAAGTACACTGCTCCAAAGATTAACAGCATTACAACAATTGGAACACGCACGCCAAAATCGTGCCCCATTGCAGCAAAAGGATCCCAAAAAAGTATGCTTGCCATTACAGCTACTATGGGTTCAAAAACATCGTTAATTGATTGACTTAATGTATTTTCGGGAGTATTTGAATAAACCGAAGTGCTTAGTAAAAAAAAGCTTATCCATGCTATTAATTTCTTCATTATGTTTATGTTTTATTGAATTTTTTGCGGAAATTCTTTTTATGAGAAACTGAATTTATTTTTTATATTATACTTTTTTGAGTTTGTAAACCAAACTGCAATAATAAAAAAATGATTTTAATTTTTTTGCACAAATTGCATTAAACTTGTTAAAAAATATAAAATAGAGGAAGCTATTTTGCTGTATTTTATTGTAGTATTTTAGATATGTATAATTGCAATGATGGTCGTTATTTGTTGTTAATTAGATATCTAGATGTGTTTTTTGTTTTTATTTTTTTTACCAAGCTTTGAAATTTTCAGGTATTACAAAATAAAAATCTTCTGTTTTTTTGTTCATTTGAATCGAAATTTTTGCACTCATTAGAATTGTACCTTTTTTATCGTACTCGGTAGCTGAAATGGGAAATATATCACTATCGCTCGAAAGGGCTTCCAGAGCACTGAACATACTATTTTCTTTGTCTATATATTTTAGTACATTTTTTAGATACTGAAAATTTTTATTTTTAGCTATTTTGTATTCTATTTTTGTTTGGTTCAAGCTGTTTATAATCAGCCATTTTTCACAATTATAGCCTTGTATAGTTGTACTAGAAGGCTCTTTTTTTAGACTCAAATTAGTTACCGATACAGTATATGAATTAGGATTTACAGTTCTGTAACTTTTGCGAATATTATTGAGTTCAAATATCCTATTTTCATCTAAATCAATTAATAACGAATTTACATTTTCGCCATTTGCCGAAATATAATCTAACCGTATTTTTTCATTTTTATATTTAACCAAATACTTTTTGTTTAAATTGTTTTGACTCAATTCAATTATTATTTCTCCTTGCATTTCAGTATTTTGCTGAACTTGCGTGTTGAAAATAAAAGAGAATAAATACGGTATAAAAATGGAATACATGTTTTGATGTATTATTGTTTTTTATAATTTTTTTACAAGTTTCTAATTATATTAAAACGCAAAAACTGGTTATCTATTATTTTAAACGTTTTTTTTGTTGCTCTTTTTTTGTAAAAGTAATTTAGTTTATATCAACATAAGTGGAATTTGTAATTCTTGTATTTTATTGATTTATTGCAACTTAATTTTGTTTTTAGTTTACAAAAAAAGATTTTTAGTTTTTGAAATTTTTTGCCAAGATATTTATTTTTATTCAAATAACATGTTAAATTTAATTAAAATTAATTCAATTAAATTTCTGAATAAATCTAAATGTAGGTAATAGCTTGACTATTAATTATTTATGAAGTTATATTAATTTCTTTGTTTTTTTCAATTATTTTAGAGTTCTTAAAAAAATTTGAAAGTTACGAAAAATGTTTTAATTTTGCGCCCCGAAAATAGTACTAACGTGTGATGGGAAACAAGCAAAGACCTGTTTTTAGTAGCACAACAAAGCAATTTAAAATGAAAGTATTAGAATTAACCGGCATGGCAAGAACTGATGCTGGTAAAAAAGCAACAAAAAAATTAAGACGCGAAGGCTTAGTGCCTTGTGTAATTAACTCAAAAGAAGGCAACGTAAATTTTGCGATACCAACAGTTGATTTACGTCCGTTACTTTTTACTCCTCACGTATATTTATTGGCTATCAATGTAGAGGGTACTGTTTACAATGCTATTTTGAAAAGTGTTCAAAATCACGTTGTTTCTGACGAAGTGTTGCACATTGATTTTATTAAAGTTTCTGACGATAAAAAAGTAGAAATTGAAGTTCCTGTTGCATTAGAAGGTTTTGCTGAAGGTGTAAAAGCTGGTGGTAAATTGACTCTTGTTCAAAGAAAATTAAAAATCAGAGCTTTCAAGCAATATTTACCAGACATCTTGAATATCAATGTTGAATCGTTGAAATTAGGTGCTTCTCTTAAAATTCGCGAATTGTCGTTCGACAATGTTGAATTGTTAAATCCGGGTAGTTCGGTTGTTGCTGCTATCAGACTTACAAGAGCTGCTAAAGGTGCAATGGCTACTGCTGCTACAAAATAATTGATTTTAAGCACAAACATTTTACAAAACCCTGTACTTGGTATAGGGTTTTTTTATTGAATTTGGCGTTTATTTTGGTTCTTTTTTTGGGTAGCGAACTTGGAATCGACAGAAACTCTAGTTTTAATGCTATTTTATCACCCCAAAAATTGAAAAATTTGAATTTTAGGCAGCTTAATTGTTGCAATATCAAGAATATAGTAATTGAGAAATTTATTAAAAACATGTTTTTTTTAAAGAAATTATTCAATAAAAGCGAGCAAACTTTACCCAAAGAACAAGAAATGAAATATTTGATTGTAGGTTTAGGAAACATAGGCGTAGAATACGAAAAAACACGTCACAATATTGGATTTCAGGTAGTTGAATACATGGCACAGCAAGCCGAAGCTCAATTCAAATCCGATAAATTAGCATTTAGAGCCGAGATAAAATACAAAGGACGAATTTTGGTGCTGATAAAACCAACTACCTATATGAATTTGAGCGGGAAGTCTGTCAACTATTGGCTTCAAAAAGAGAAAGTTGAGCTAGATAAACTTTTGATTATAGTTGACGATTTGGCATTGCCTTTTGGTTCGCTGCGCATCAAAACCAAAGGCAGCGATGGAGGGCACAACGGTTTAGCAAATATCAACCAAACTATTGGTAATGAGTATGCTAGAATTAGATTTGGAATAGGCGATGCTTTTTCAAAAGGCAAACAAATAGATTACGTTTTGGGAACATGGAGCGAGGCGGAAGAAAAACTTTTGCCCGAAAGAATTGAAAAAATGAGCGAAGCTGTTAAAAGTTTTGTGAGCATAGGAATAGAGCGAACGATGAACTTTTTTAACGGAAAATAATTCCTTATTTCGTGGTAGATTCTTTGTGAACGTTGATATTCAATTTTTTTTTTGCTCAAAAGTATTTTTTATTTGATTTTTTCAAAAAAAAACACGAACTTGCAGGTTCTATAAAAAAGATAAAACGCTCTAAAATCAGATTCAATAAATCTTAATTCTTTGCTTTTGCATACGTTTTATCTTAGAAAAGCGATATTTATGTTTTTTATAAAGAAAAAATCAATAAATTAAAGTCGCTCAAAATTTAACTAGTAGTTTATTATTTAGATATTCATAGTTGATGTCATCAGAAGCTCAAAATTCGACCATTCAGTACTTATCGAGCATTATGCCGCTTGAAGAAACGCTTGAAATAATGAAAAAAAAGCGTAATTTCATTATTGGTTTACCCGCCGAACGACATAAATACGAAACGCGTTTGGCTTTAACACCGCTTGCAGTCAGGAATTTAACAGAGGCTGGGCACACAGTAGTGATAGAAACCAATGCAGGAGCTTACACTAATTTTACCGATTTAGATTATAGCGAAGCTGGTGCGCAAATAGCTCATAATAAAGAAACTGTATTTCAATCTGAAGTGCTTATCAAAATAAACACGCCTTCCATTTCGGAGTATAATTTATTGGCTGAAAAGCAAATTATTTTCTCAATGCTCGATTTAACAAGGGTTTCAAAGGAATATATTCAACTACTGGCAAGAAAAAAAATAAGCGCAATTTCGCTAGAATTAATCAAATGCAAAGAAGATTATTATCCTGTAAATCGTGCAATGGACGAAATATCAGGCTCTTCGTCAATTTTAATTGCTTCTGAATATTTGAGCAACGTACACAACGGAAAAGGCGTTTTGCTGGGAGGTGTTACCGGAATTACACCTACCGAAATAATTATAATAGGAGCTGGAACAATAGCCGAATTTGCCGCCAGAACTGCCTTAGGATTAGGAGCTTCAGTTAAAGTTTTCGACCTTTCAGCACACAAGCTCAGGCAGTTGCAATACAATTTAGGGCAGCGACTATTTACTTCCATTTTGCACCCCAAAGTACTCAAAAATACACTCAAAACAGCCGATGTTGTTATTGGTGCACTCGAATTTGATGGCAATTCGCCACGCTTTATCGTAGAAGAAGACATTGTGCGAAGCATGAAACGCAACTCGGTAATTATCGACTTGGCAATAAGCCAAGGAGGTTGCTTTGAAACCTCGCGGCTTACTAATTTTGAAGAACCAAGCTTTGTAAAACACGGAGTTACACACTATTGCATTCCCAATGTTCCTGCGCGAGTAGCTCGAACGGCAAGCATAGCACTGAGCGACATCATAGGTCCCATCATCTATAGTTTGGGCGACGCCGGAAGCTTAAACCAATTGCTAAAAGACGATGTGGGCATTAGAAAAGGTGTTTATACTTATCATGGAATTTTGACTAACGATTTCATTGGTAGTCAATTGAATATACCTTCTCCACACATCGACCTGCTTTTGCCACACATGTAAGAGAA
This sequence comes from Bacteroidota bacterium, assembly GCA_020047755.1. GTDB lineage: Bacteria > Bacteroidota > Bacteroidia > Bacteroidales > JAIFNL01 > JAIFNL01. The sequence goes on along the minus strand of JAIFNL010000236.1, from coordinate 1,636 downwards.
TTAGGAATTTAAAACTTAGAATTTAAAAAGAGTAATTTAAAAATGGCAGACCACAACGAATTGGGCGAATTGGGCGAACGCATGGCACAGCGTTTTTTATTAAGCAATGCTTACAAAATACTTGATGTAAACTGGCAATATGGGCACAAAGAAATTGATATTGTTGCATTTAACAACAATACTTTGCATATTATAGAAGTAAAAACACGAAAACAAGATTTCGTAGAACGTCCGCAAGATGCCGTTTCGCTGAAAAAACAACAATTAATTATAGAGGCTGCCAATGCCTATGTTATTAAAAATAAGCTAGATTATCCGGTTCAGTTTGATATTATTTCGGTAGTAACAAATCCTAAATTTCAAAAGTTTGAGCATATCGAAGATGCTTTTTATCCACGAGTAAGGCGATTTTAAACTATAAAATTAGGTGTTAAATTGTTAAATTGTTATTGAATTAGAAAAAACTCTTTGTTTTATTCTCAAATTTTTGCTTTTATTTTAAAATAGTTTTGTATATTTGTGTGATTATTTGAACTTATTATTTTATCGTATGGAACATATTTTAAATAGAAAAAAACTATTTTTGGTTGGCTTAATTATTCTTTCAATTATTTCTTTTTTATCTTTAAAAGAAATGATTCGTATTATGGAAATTGGTAAAAATATTACGGTTTCTGTTACCTCTCTTCCAACAGTTAATGATGTTATTAACCAAATAAATAACGAAAATAACAATGATAATTCAGAACAAAAAAAATCAAACAAACAAAATAACAAAAAACAAAGCTTAAAGCAGGAAATCGAAAAATCAAAAAATAAACTTTCAAAAAATGAGTATAAAAGTGCGAAATCACAATACGAACAAATGACTGAGCATGTTAAAAAGTTGGAAGAATATAAATCAAATCCGTATAAATTTGATAATAAAGGTTTTTTGAAAAATGCTGCAGACGATAAAATAAGGCAACAGATTATTAATGGGCGTATTCAACATTTAGAATCAGAGATAAAGACATTTTACGATAATATAGTAAAAATTTTAAGTAAAGTACAATAATATGAAAATAAAAGTATCTGAATTAGAGCAATTTGTGTCTAGTTTATTTGTGGAATTGCGCTTACAAAAAGGCGAAGAGATTGAAATAGAACGAGAAGATTTTTATTGGGCTATCGGAAAACAAGATTTATACAATCCGTATGTGCAGCCCAAGCAACTGACTTTAGGACAACTCTCTGACGACATACAACATATAAACAAAATAGCAACAAAAAAATTGCCTATTGTAAGTTCCGATTTTCTAAAAATAAGTTCAATATTTAATTTTATAGGACAAAAAACAGCTTGGTAGTTTTCTGTACTAAAAATAGTTTTGTATATTTGTAAAATTAAAAACACATAATAAACTAAAAAAACATTATTTATAGAAATAAAACAGATAATTAAATAAAACAAACATATTGCGTTTATAATCGCATTTCTCTTACTGAAAACGACCAAATTTTAGAACTGAGAGAAATAGCGAAGGAGACGCACCTGTATAAGGTGTGTTCCTTTGCTTATTTCAATTCAGTTCAGGTGCTTGGTCGTACCTCAGTAAGTTGGAATAAAAGTAAAGGACGCACCTTTTTTTATTTA
>JAIFNL010000214.1 GCA_020047755.1 Bacteroidota bacterium | reverse complement strand
AGCCTTTATGAGTATTTTGGGTATTTCGCAGCTCAATCACATTTTTGGCAATTTAAAAAGCTCAAAACAAGCACTTTGCCCTGCGAAAATACTCGACGAGCTTAGGGCACTTATTATTTACAGGCTCAACCAAAACAACGAAACTGGCGAAACCCTCGATGGTTTGGATATTTCGCTTATTGCCATTGATTTTGGAAAAAAAACAATGCAATTTGCAGGTGCACATCAACCGATTTGGCTTTTTAGAAAAGAAAAACAACAACAATTGGGCGCAACTTACAATCTGATTGTACACAATGCCGATAAAATGCCGATAGGAATTTATGACAGAACCCAGAATTTTCAAAATCATTTTATAAATTTGCAAAATGAAGATGCGGTGTATCTTTTTTCTGATGGTTATAGTTCGCAACTTGGAAGTAAAAAAGAAGTCAAATTTGGACGTAAACGATTTGAAGAGCTGTTGCGCAACATTCAAAAAATGCCAATGAAAGAACAACAACTCATTTTGAATGAAGAACTTCTCTCATGGAAAGAAGAGGAACCTCAAACTGACGATATTCTGATTATTGGTTTAAAATTTAAATTTATTGATGTGATGAATTGGATTCAATAAATTTTGATAATATAATAAACTAGTAACTAAAAAAAAAGTTATATAAAATTGCAATTTTTTTGTAATTCTACTTTACGAAGTTTTAATTTAGTCATTTTTAAAATAGCAAAATAGTATTTTCAGTTCAACACTTAGCAAGTGTTTGTTTTTCAATATATTATAGTTTGAAAAAAATAGAAGTAATAAAATATTAATCAAACAATTTAATAATCGAACAGTTTGTTATTAAGTTCAAAAAAAAAATAGTATCGAAAATGGAAACCACGAACGCAAACATATTAATAGTTGATGATATACCTGAAAATTTACAAATTTTAGGAAATATTCTTTCCCGACAAGGCTACAATTTGAGCTTTGCCGAAGACGGAAAAGACGCGCTCACTGCAGTAAGCCAAACCGAACCCGATTTGATTCTGTTAGATGTGAGCATGCCTGAAATTGATGGTTTTGAAGTGTGCCGAATTTTGAAACAAAATGCGCTAAAAAAGCACATTCCTATTATATTTCTTACTGCGTTAACCGAAACAAGCCACATTATAAAGGGTTTTTCGGTAGGAGCAGCCGATTTTGTAACCAAACCTTTCAATACGCACGAATTGATAGCCCGAATCAAAACGCATTTGGAAATTAAATTTGCACGCGATATTATCGAAAATCAAAAACAACATTTAGAGCATTTGAATGCCACAAAAGATAAATTTTTTTCCATAATAGCACACGACCTTAAAAACCCATTTGCTACACTCATTTCGAGCAGCGAATTGCTTCAATTATTTTTGAACAACGACAATGTAGAAAAGGCAAAGGCAAAGGCAAATTTAATTTACGAAGCTTCAAAAAAAGGATATTTATTGCTTCAAAACTTGCTGGAATGGGCTCAATCGCAACGTGGCGATATTATTTTTTCGCCCACTCAACTATCTTTGAATGAGTTGGTAAGTGAAATAATATTGTTGCTCGAAAATCAGGCAGTAGAAAAAAACATCAAACTCGAAAATAAAATAGAACGCCAATTGGAGGTTACTGCCGATAGAGCAATGTTGCAAATAATAATTCGCAATTTGCTAACTAATGCCATAAAATTCACAAACACCGATGGTTTTGTAAGCATTTCGGCAACCGAAAAAGTCGGTTTTTTTGAGGTTTTGGTACAAGATTCTGGAATTGGAATGGCGGCGGAAACAATAGAAAAACTCTTCAAAATAGAATCGAAAACTTCCATCAAAGGCACTAAAGGCGAAACGGGAACTGGTTTGGGGTTGCACTTGTGCAAAGAATTTATTGAAAAACACAATGGTAAAATTTGGACAGAAAGTGTAAAAAATGAAGGAAGCAAATTCTATTTTACATTGCCAATAAAATAACAATTTAACAATTTAGGATTGGAATTTAGAAAAAATTACGTAATTTTACTTTTCCAAAAAATGGAATAAACCAGAGCTTTTAACAATTTAAAAACATGAAAAAAATTTTAATTATAGACGACGATAGTAGCATTAGAGAGAATGTAAATGATATGCTTTCGCTCAACGGTTACAAAATTGTAGAAGCTGAAAACGGAAACGAAGGTTTAGTAAAAGCGATTACCGAGAAGCCCGATTTAATCATTTCTGACGTAATGATGCCACAACTAACTGGTTTTCAGTTAATGGAATATTTGCGCAAAAACGAAGAATTGTCTCAAATTCCGGTTATTTTTCTAACCGGACAGACCTTGCCCGAACATTTTAGAACCGGATTGAAACTGGGTGCTACTGACTACATTATCAAGCCTTTTCAGATGAAAGAATTGCTTTTGTCGATAAAAAATCAGTTTGATAAAATTGAAAAGCAAAAGCAATTGGTAGATGATAATTTTAAGCTTATTTTTGAAAATCCATTCAATGGTGTTTTTTATTATCGCAACAACAAATTTGTTAAAACAAACAACAAAGTGTTGGAGTTATTTCACTATTCGTTGGCTGAATTGAATCAAATTGATTTGCACAAAGTTTTCTTGGGAAATGCAGAGCAAAGCATCGAAAAACTTTGCAATTGCTACAACGGAATAACAAATGAAATAAAAGTAAAAGCCCTTATTTTGACCAAAAATAAAGAGGCTGTGGAGGTCGAAATATTTGCCAAACAGCTTAAAGTAGGTAGCGAAGAGGGAATTATTGGAAACATTATTGAAATAGAAAAAACAAATCATGAATCGAATAATAACCTAGAAATTAAAGAGTTAGTGGAATATTTCAATGCAACCAACAACTCTGAATTAGCTGCCGAAATACAAAACGCAAGCAATATTATTGGCAAGCAAGCTCATGTAGAAATGGAAAATATAAAAGATGATGTTAGCTTGTCGGTCAGAGAGTTGGAAATATTACAACTTATCTGCGAAGGTTATACAAATACCGAAATAGCCGACAAATTATTCATTAGCTCGCGAACTGCCGACAACCACAGAGCCAATATGATAGCCAAAATTGGAACAAAAAACACAGCCAGTTTAGTTGCATTTGCCATAAAAAACAAACTCGTAACTATTTAGGTATGAAAATGAAAAATGAAAAATGAAAAATGAAAAATGAAATAACAATTTAACAATTTAACAATTTGTTATTAGAATTTGGGGAAAATTGCGTAGTTTTGCTTTTTTTAGAATTTCGGTCGCTATTAAGTTACGCTATCAACAATTTAACAATAATATGTGAAATAAACTCTACTTAACTATTTTATTATTAACTTATTATGTTCTATTTTTGAAGTTATGTAATTCGTTTATAATTCGATAATTCGTGGTTTTTTTCATACATACTGTAACGATTTAACCATTTAGCCATTTAACAATTTAATAATTTGATAAAAAAATGAAGAAAAGATTTTTAATTAGCTTATTTTTAGTAGCTTCTATGAGTTTTGCTTTTGCGCAAAAGTATGATAAAGCCAAATTTTCGGAATACGAACCAGGTTTTTATCAAAATTTCATAATGAAAGACATTAACGCTGTAAATGAGCAACTTGAGCGCAAAGAAATCGACAAGCGTTTTGAGATGGATCACAGTGGTTTAAATTTGCCAAACAAAGTAAAACTATACAAATCGGAATGGCACACTCCGGTTATTTCGCAAGGAAATGGCGGCTCGTGCTGGGCGTATTCTACCGTTTCGATGTACGAAACAGAAGTGAAGCGTTTGCAAAAAAAGGAAGTGAAACTTTCTGAACCTTACGTAGTTTATTGGGAATATGTAGAAAAAGCAAAGGGTTTTTTAGACTCGCGCGGCAAAAGCCTTTTTAGCCAAGGTTCGGAAGGAAATGCAGTAGCTCGAATTTTTGAAAAATACGGCGTGGTTCCGGCTTCGGCTTACTCTGGATTGTTGCATGGCAGAAAATACCATTCGCACGAAGAAATGTTCAACGAAATGGAGGCTTTTTTGCAATCGGTTAAAAAACAAAATATGTGGAACGAAAATTTCGTGCTCGAAACCGTTAAAGACATCATGAACAAGCATATAGGTGTTCCGCCTACCAAATTTACCGTTGATGGAAAAGAATATACTCCAAAAACTTATCTTTCTGATTATGTGAAAATTAATCCTAAAGATTATGTCGAAATTCTTTCGTACAAACAAGAACCTTACTGGCAACAAGTAGAGTACAAAGTACCCGACAACTGGTGGCATAGTACTGATTACTACAATGTTCCACTCGACGATTTTATGAATATAGTGAAAACAGCCATAAAAAATGGTTACACTATGAGCATTGGCGGCGACGTATCGGAGGCTGGTTTTTCGCGCGAAACCAATGTGGCTCTTGTTCCTGAATTTGACATTCCTTCGCAATTTATCAACGAAAATGCTCGACAATTCCGTTTTGCTAACGAAACAACCACCGACGACCACGGAATGCACTTAGTGGGTTATTATGAGGTAGATGGCATTACTTGGTTTTTGATTAAAGATTCTAGCTCAGGCTCGCGCAATATCGACCAAAATTCGCCAGAGTTTGGTTACTATTTCTTTCACCAAGACTATGTGAAACTCAAAATGATGGGCTTTACCGTTCACAAAGATGCGGTAAAAGACATTTTGACTAAATTCAAAAAATAATTGATTTTCAAAGAATTATAACTATTCAGTATTCGATATTTGCTATCGAATGCTGAATAATTTTATCCCACCTTTTCTATCCAATCCAACGTGCCGACAGGTCTTTTTTAGAAGACTTCTACATTTTATCTGTACTATTTTGGCATATTTTTCCCTTAAACAGTCTCATTTTTAAGTTTTTTAACTTTTTTGTACACCTTTTTTCAACTTATCTAAACCTAAAAGGGCAAACTATTTGTAATAGGTTTTATAATAAAAATAGGTTGCTTTGAAAGTAACAATAAAAAGCAAAGTTTTTTATAAATAAAATAATTTAAAATTCTATAAAACAGTTTTTTAGATGTCAAAAAGTATTTGAGTTAGTAAAAATAATACCGCTTTGATATAAAAAAAGTGAACATCTATGTTTTATTTGCGTATAAAGCAAAAGCAAATAGTTTAGACTTTAAAATTGAAAAAAATTGATTAAAAATAGATAATGACCATGAAAAATTTAAACAAACTACTTATAATAGCTTTTTTTGTAGCTTTTTTTAGCAATGGTTTCTCGCAAAGCTCTGCTAATTACAACTTTAGCACGCTTACCAATGGCTCTCTTTCGCTCGACATGAACGGAAACGCTGTGGATATGAGTAGCGGAACGACCTTGTTGATAGATTACGGTATTGATAATGCTCGAACAAATCCACAACCCATTGGTTTTGATTTTTTTATGCTTTATGGAGTAGGAACGGTTTACAACAGATATTCCATTTTTTCAGTAAGCTCAAACGGAACCATACGCTTGGGCGAATATGCCAATCCAGGGCGATATTCGATAGCTGCCGATGGTGAATATGGCATTATATCACCATTCATTCGCGATTTGGCAACCAGCAACACAGGAAAAGTGCATTACAAAGTAGTAGGCACAGCCCCGAATCGTTGTTTGGTGGTGGAATGGAAAAACATGGAAGTAGATGCTGCCAGTACCACAGCCGATGCTACCTATCAAGCCCGTTTGTACGAAACAACAGGCGTTGTTGAGTTTGTGTATGGAGAAATGAATGTGGGAGTTGGTGGTGGAACAGCAAATTACCAAATCGGACTTTCAAACGACGATGGTTGGAGAGGCGGTACACCAATCTACTATCCTAACGAAGGTTTTATTTTGGTGCAAAGCTCAGATAATAGCATTTCAACTACTGCCATTATCAATAATACTTACACTGCCGGAGCTTCAATTCCCAATTTACATTCTACTGCCGATGGCTCGCGCCGAATTTATCGTTTTACGCCAAATACACCGAACAACCCTACTGCTCTGGCATATACAAATGTTCAATGCAGTTCTGTTCAATTAAATTGGACAGACAATGCCACCAACGAAGTGCAATACGAAATCTATCAGGCAACCAATGCAGCAGGACCTTTTGCATTTCAATCGCGCCTAAATGCAAATACTACAAACGCCCTTGTTTACGGTTTAACGGAAAATACAAATTACTATTTCAGGGTAAGAGCTGTAACCGAAGGTAGAGCTTCTGATTTTGCAGATTTGGGAGAGGTTACCACTTCGGCAAGTTGCGGCACGGCATGTGAAACCAAGCAAAACGGAAATTGGAGTAGTCCTTCCACATGGTTTTGCGGGCGTGTGCCTTATGCTTACGAAAATGTAGTAATTAATCATAATGTAGCCATTACTACCGATATGTGGGGAGTAAACAATGTAACAATCGCCAATGGTGGTTATTTGTACTTTAATCCAACCAACAATTTAGATTTTCAAATTAACGGCGATTTAACTATTGATGCCGGAGGTAGTTTTCACTCGGCAGTAGCAAATAATTCTACTGTCTATCTTTATGGTAATTTGGTGGTGAACGGCGAATATGACGGAAACAGAGGCACGAACGGCACCGATTTTCGTTTTCAGGGTTTAGACAATGCCACACTTACAGGCGACGATGCTAAAACTTGCGATTTTTATTCATTTACCGTAAATAAAACGGCAAAAGACGTACTCGTGGAAGTGAATAGAACCATTACTTTACGCGAACCAACTGCAAATGGTCAAAGTTTGAACTTAACAATGGGAACATTCAAATTAAATAGTGCTTCTACGCTTAAACCATTTTTTGGCAACCGAAATTTATCGAATGTAAATTCAAAGCTTTGGATTAACAATTCAGGCGCAACTATTCAAAGAGCAGGGACTAGTACTGGAACTTTGTCCATTTGGGATTTTCAGCTTGATGCCGGAACATTTATCAATTCGGGAGGCACTAGTTTTTATTCGGAAGTGCTAATAAACAGTGGTACTTTGCAAGATTTAGCGGGCGGAATAAGTTCTTCTGGGATTTTTACTTTAAACAATGGAAATGTTTCGGTAACATCAGGAATAAGTTCATCGGGTGTTTTTACTTTAAATAATGGAAATGTTTCGGCAGCAGCAGGAATAAGTTCATCGGGTGTTTTTACTTTAAATAATGGAAATGTTTCGGCAGCAAGCTTTTCAGACAATTGGGAAACACATATTTACGGAGGAACTTTAACCACAACCGGAAATTATTTGGTCGAAAATTTCAATAAAGGGATTTCTGATATTACCGGAGGAACAGTAACAGTGGGTGCCGATATGGATATTGAAAATAAACTAACAATTACAGGAGGTACAATTAATGTTGGGAACTCGGTTTATGTAGATGCCAATGCAGCTGATGAATACGGAAAATTATATTTCAGCAACACAACAATGACAGTTGCCGGAAATTTTGATATTGACAAAGGATTTTTTGAAATGGCTAGTGGTACACTCAATGTGGGTAACGGAAACGATGAATTCAGATTGCGTGTAGGAGCAACTATGAATTTTGTGGGAGGGACGATAAACCATCTCGGACGTTTCTATACCGATACAGGAGTGCCTAATTTCTTTAACATGACCGCAGGTAATTTTAATATTGACCCGCAGGTTGGTGTTGTAGCAGTAGCTAATAATCAGCAAATTGTAAATTTTGGATCCAATAGTGTTGTGAATTTCACAGGAGGGAAATTAACTGTGGTTGATCCACTTTTGGATAGACTCGATATTAATCAAAATACAATTGAAATTACAGGAACTAGTGTAAATAAAAACTTTATTGGTTCAACAATTCAATTTGGTGATGGTAATTCAAGTACAGATGGCGATGCCGGATTTCCGGGTTTTTGTATTTATATTCCAAATCCTATTCAATTAGATAATATTATTCTTGACAATCCTACTGGAGCAAATCGACAATTTGTTGCACGTACAAATTGCGATATTTATGTTAATAATTTAACAATTAAGACCGCAAATGATCAGTTTATATTGTCGGGTAAAATTTTAGATGTTAAAAAAGATTTGATAAACAACGGAGTTGTAAACGGCACAACAGCCAATAGTCATTTGAAATTTACAGGTTCGGTTGAACAAAATTTTTCGGGAACTGGCTCTGTTTCGGGAACTATTCCCAATTTTACTATCAATAATACTTCTGCTACTGGTGTAATTTCGGTTTTTGATGTGGCGGCTACAACCGTTAATTTAACCGATGGAATTTATTACAATCAGGGAAAAACACTTTCGGTAGAAGGTACGACAGTTACAAATTTAACTTATAATTCAGGAAATTACACTACTGGAGCTTTAAAGTTGGCAATTCCGAATAACTTAAACAGGAACTTGAATTTTCCCATTGGAAAAACCGAAAGTTATCAATTGGATATGTTTGCCGTTAAAACAAGTGGCT
>JAIFNL010000216.1:797-20060 GCA_020047755.1 Bacteroidota bacterium | reverse complement strand
TCTTTAATCCAATACTTTACGTTTGAAAGTAAAAATTCGAGCACTTCTATTTTTCCATAATTGAAAAGCTTTGAATCCCAATCGGGGTGATGCCCTCTGCCGCCTTCGTGAAAATATTGCGCTACCGTTCCGTCAAACTCAGCAATGCCTTCGTTTAGGTTTTTAACAGTATGTGAATGAACAATATCCATAATCACAGCCAAGCCTAAGCTATGTGCCTTGCGAACCAAATATTTTAGTTCTTCGGGTGTGCCTGAGCGCGAAGTTACAGCAAAATAATTGGCAACATGATAGCCAAATGACCCATAATAAGGGTGTTCGGCTATTGCCATAAGCTGCACGGTATTGTATCCTGCTTTTTTGATGCGAGGCAAAAGAATGTCGGCAAATTCGAGGTAAGTGCCCACTTTTGATTCCTCCATTGCCATGCCCACATGAGCCTCATAAATAAGCGGTTGCCCTATACTTTGTGCATCAAACTCATCGCCAGCCCAATCAAAAGCTTTTTCGGGTAGCCAAACTAAACCCGAAAAATTAGGACTTCCCGGGTCTTGTCCCACTCGCGAAATATACGCCGGAATGCGTTCATTCCAGCCATTGGCTGCATTTACTAAAACCTTTATTTTGCTATTATGTACAAATGTATTTTTGTATTCTGAGTATGGCAATTTGATTTCCCACACTCCGTTTTCGATGCGATACAGGGGGTGTGAAGTACGATTCCAGTTGTTAAAATCGCCAAATAGAAAAATTTCGTTCGCAGCCGGAGCCCATTCACGATAAGTAAAAACTTTTTCTTTTTTATTGTAATGTATGCCCAGAAAATTATATGCGTCGGCAAATTTACTCAAACTACCATACCTGCTGTTTATTTCTTCCAAGCGATGTTTAAAACGCTCGTAACGTTGTGTAATGTCAATATTTACAGGCAATAACCATTCGTCTGCTTTCACTATTGGCATCAATGTTTCTTTTTTTTCCATAAAAATAGTTTGCTATTTTGTTTTTAATATCGTAACGGATAGTAATTTGCGCCGTTATTTTTTGTGCGATTTCAAAGGAAAAATATTTGGTTTTCCAGAAAATGCAATTTTCTTGTACAAAGTTTAAATTTAGAGTTTTTCAATTTGCTCTATTGTTAAACCTGTATTTTTTGCAATTATATTGTTTGGTATTCCGTCGGCTTTTAGACCTTTTGCCACTTCGATTTTTCCTTCGATTTTTCCTTCGATTTTTCCTTCGATTTTTCCTTTATTTTCTGCACTTTCAATTCTTTGTAATTCTTGTTGTTCTCTGAGTTTTTCCTGCTTCTCATAAGAAAGTTTATCCAAATATTTTTTTTCCTGACTTTCGTAATGTTCCTTCTCTACATCGTTGAAATACATTCTTTCAAGTTGCTCCATTGCACTTTTTATATTTTCATCGTTTGCTAATTCTTTTGGCAAATTATCTTTTGTATATTCATGTGCTTTGTTAATAAAAGTAATCCAACGTTCAAGTGTTGAATGAACATCGGGTAATTCTTTTTTGAATTTTTTTAGTTCAACAAATTGTAATTCAAGCCCGTCTGTTTGTTCATAAATTTCCTTTGTATCAAAATCGCATAATCCAATTCGTCTGTGGTATTTTTCTTGTCCTTCAGGGTCTTTGAAATAATTGAAATCAATCAAGCTTATTACGATTGTTTTTCGTAAATCATTATAAGTTTGTCCCGATTTTAATTGCGAAGCATAAAGTTTTGACCAATAATATAGCAATCTCATTCCGAAAAAATCATACGGTGCAACTTGTATTTCAATATCATACCATTTTCCATTTTCGTCAGTTGCTTTAATATCGAGGTATGTTATTTTACCGTTTAGATAATCAGACGGATTGTAAGGATTTTTAAGTTCTAATGTTACAACTTGCTCGTCTATTGGCAATATTGAATTAACCAACGATTTTAAAAGTTGAATATTTTGCTCTGTTCCAAACAGTTTTTTAAAAACTAAATCTATTTTTGGGTTTACTATACTCATAATTTTATATTTTATGTTTTTACAAAATTAATCAATTTTTCTATTCGTTAATCAAATTTGCAAAATATTTTCTTATTCATTTGTTTATCAATATTTTGATAGCATAACTTGATAGTAATCGAAATTCTAAGAACAAATTGTTACATTCTTAAATTGTTCTATTGTTATTTTATCTATTTCATGTTTTTTTACACAGAATTGAAGAATTGTGCTATTTTTTTTTGACTTTATAAACAAACTCTAATTAGCGCAAACTTAATCATTTTAAACGGAATTTACTATTTTGTCTGTTTATTTTTTCTGTTCTACTTTAATTAGTTTGTCAAGCTTATAGCCTCTGCTTTTTATTTTCTCCAGAAGCGACTCGTACAATTCGTCGCTTATTTGAGGTTTTCGGCTCAAAATCCATAAATAATTAGGCGATTTGCTGCCAATTATAGCCCACTGATATTCGCTATCTAGTTCAAGAACATAATAATCGGCATAAAAAAACCAAAAAAACGATACTTTTAACTTTGCCGGCTCTTTTAAATTGGGTATTTTAGCCTTGCCAATGGCTTGGCTCATTTCGCCATTAAGTGTTTTTTTGAAGCCTTTGTTTACTACTTTTATTTTGCCATCGGGGCGCAAAGAATATGTTGCAGTAACTCCAACCAAGTCTTTTTCAAACGAATGCGGATAGCGAGCTAGTTCGTACCATGTACCTAGATACCTATTGAGGTCAAGCTCTTTTACTGTTTCTGAATTTATCATATTTTGAGATTTAGAACAACTTGTTATTAAAAATAAAAATAGTAATAAAATATATTGTTTCGCTTTCATAAAGTAACTATTTTAATGTTTTGATAGAATATTTTATTCTATAATTTTAAATTCAACTCGTCTGTTTTTTTCTCTTCCTTCTTCGGTTTTGTTCGAGTTCAGTGGAAATTTATCACCAAAGCCTTGTACATCTATTCGTTTCGATTTTATACCCTCTTTTTCGAGCAGCATTTTTACCGCTTTTGCACGAGCAAGCGAAAGAAGTATGTTTTCGTCAGAATTGCCAACATTATCAGTATGTCCGGCTATTTCGATTGACACGTCGGGATATTTTTTCATAAATGCGACCACTTCGTCAATTCCTTTTTCGCTACCTTCTATTATTTTTACTTCGCTGTAAAGAAATTGAATTTTAGGAAAATTAATTTTGCTAAAATCTTCTTTCTGCTTTTTTAGTGTTTCCTCCTTTTGCTTTTTTATTTCAGCTTCTTTTTTGAGCGTCATTTCATTTTTAACCAATTGAACGCTGTCTTTGTATTCAACAAGGTCTTTTAATTCTAAGTCGCTAGATTTTATCTCTCTAATGGGAGCTTTGAAATCATAATCGAAATCATTTTCATCGAGCAAATCAAAATCGAAAGGCGTATTATCGAAAGTAGTGGCTAATTCGTCTTTTCGATTTTCATCAATTTCAATTTGTAGCAAAGCAGAATAAACACCAATGGTATCTGTCTCAAAACGAATAGAATAGTAATTTCGTATTTTCCGATATACATCTTCAAAAACCCAATTGAAATCGGTAGTGTTGAAAATACGATAATAGCTTCCTTGCGTATAAAAAGCAAGGGCTTTGAGGTAATCTTCGCTCACGTAATCGCCAAAGCCAATGGTAAAAACGCTAACATCGTTAGCAGCAGCCGATTTGAGCATTTGCCCTTTGCTAATGAGCGATGAATTTTCGTTTCCATCGGTGAATATAATAACCGCTTTTCGTTTGTAGCCTTCTGCATTTTTCAAAACGCTAACCGCTTTATCCACTGCATCTAACAGAGATGTTGAGCCGCCATATTTGCCTAAACCTTCTACCTTAAAATCTTTTCTAAGTCGCTCTTCTGTTGGCGAAAGTGGCACTTCTACGCCAATATTGCTATCGTATTTTATAATGGTGAGTGCATCTTTTTTTGCCTTCTTTTCAATCAACATTTTTGCGCCTTCTTGCGAAGTAAATGCTCTTTTTTGTCCCATAGAACCGCTGTGATCCATCACAATAGCCAAAGCGGTAGGCAAATTATCGCGTTCGGAATATTCAAAAACTCTAAATTTAGTTACCTCTTGTATGCGTCCTTTTTCATCTTGCAGCAGTAGGTTTTTCCAAATGTGCATCCATTTATATTCCGAAGCTCCGTAATAATAAGTTCCGTTTTTGTCCATTAAATGCACTTGCAAACCGGTAAGAGTGTCAGTTACTTCAATGGTTTTGAGGTACAAATTGACCAATTCACTTTCGGGTACACTGCTAATGTGCTTGAAATTTTGCATTCTGTGATATACATAATTTTCTGGAGCTAGTGCATCTTCATCAATTTCTTTTTCAGGAACAGGATCTTTCAGTTCGTCAGAAAAGGCATAAAATTTAATTTCAGCCATGTTGTCTTTTATGGCTTCTATTTCAGCGGCTCTTACAAATCCCAACTTTCCATCTTTTTTTGCTATAACGTACTTACTGTTAGGCGTAAAGCTTAAAAACTGAGCATTGCTACAAATAGCATTGGCATCGGGAATAGCCGACGATTTTAGATATAAAATTGGTTTTTTATTCTGAAAGTCTTGCAAAGCAACGTATTGACGGCTGTCGCTTACTTCTATATTTTGTAACTGCCTGCCAATTGTAGTTTTGCTGTCGGTAAAAGAAAAAGTATAATCCAAATCCATCACCATGCGGTCTGAAGCAATATTGAAAAGCGAAGCCGAATACTGTTGGTCAAAAGCTATTGTGTTGTTTTTGAGCCAAGTAAAATTGGTTAAGCGCAACTTGAGCGTGTCGGTATCAACCAATCTAGCCCATTGATAACCGGTTTCGGAATCTTTAATTACAAGCATATCAAAAGAACTTTTCTTTTTTTCAATAATCCTTCCTCGTTTCATATAAATGGCAATATATTTACCATCGGTGCTTAAACTTTCAAAATCGGAATAACCCCAGAATGAATTGATTTTGTTAAAATCGGGGAAAGAATAGATGTAGTTGTAATATTTATCTTCTTTTTTGCGAAGCGTAACGAATCGTTTAGAGTCTTTTATGAAACGAAACTCTGTGCCTTTGAGTCGTTTAACAGCTTTAGCAGTATCAGCGTGGTAAATAAAAAGCGAGCCATCGCTGGTTTTAACCACAAAATGTTGGTCGTCGTTAATAACATCTATTTGTGTAACTTCCTTTGATTTTGAAAATCTGTACTCGCGAATAAATTCGCCAGTTTCGGAATCGTAAGCCAAAAGTTTGTTGTCTTTATGAATAATAAAAAAATTGCTAAAGTTTGAAAATCCCAAAGTATTTTCACCTTCTTGGTTGAAAATCAAATTTCCATGCTGAACATTCCAGATAGCTGTTTGATTTTTGTCTTTTACATAAAAAACTTTTCCTCCAAAACTAAAGCCCATTTCTTCTATTTTAATCTTTTTCAGGCTTTTGAGTTTAAATGACCGAATCCATGCCAACGAGCGCAATTGGAAAATATTTATTTCCTTCACATTCAAATCGACAAGCTTTTGCTTTGTTTTTTCATTTTTTTCAACCAAAAGCGTGTCTTTTTCGGTGTATTCGCCTGCTTGTATAGCAAAATAATTACTGTTTGGGCTTATTTTGAACTCTTGCGCAGTTGCAATAAGTGTGCAAAAAATAAAGAAATTGAATAAGATAAATTGTTGTACTGCTTTCATTTTGTTTGTTTTAAGTTTTTTCTATGCAATAATTAGGTTTTTGAATTTGAGCTTTTTTTGAGAAATTTTAATTGTTTAAAATTATCATAATTCAATAATCATGCAAAATAAATTTCAAAAAAAAAATAATACGGGTAGTTTTGTAAGTAGCTCATCTAAAATTGCTCACTTTTGTATTCGTTTCTACTAAATTTATACCCATTTACTTAAAATTGAAGACTTTTTTTTTATTTCAACTTAATAGTTAGTATATTTGCATGCAGCAAAAATTTATTTTTGAGAAAAAACCATCAAAAAAGATTGTTCTATTGAAATAAAATACATTGAAAAATCCCAATTTAGTCGCAAAACCATTAATTTATTTTCTATGGCGTTTAATTTAAGGAGTATTCGATTCAAATTAGTCTATTCTATCGTATTAATAGTTCTTTTTTCATTCCTATTTCTGAGTTATTATAATTACAAATCTTCAGAAAAAGCAATGCTGAACCGAATTACAAACAATGAATTGCCCTACTATTCAGAAAAAGCAAAACTTACTGTTTCTCAATTAATTAAAGAGGGAACAAACTATTTGGACATTATGTCGAATGATGCGTATTTCATTGATTTGATAGGCAACCCCATGGGCAAAGAACTAGAAATAAGCAATTATTTGAAACGGCGAATAGCAAACAACAACGATTTGCAAATAGGTTTTGTATCAGACACAAGCCAATTTTTTTATAGCCCTAATAGTTCTCCTGGCAAAGTAACAATGCAAAATAGTGCTTGGTATTTTGAATTTCTAAAGCAACCCAAAGACAGAGCATTTAATGTGAATCAAAGTTCTAAAACCAAGCAAATAAAATTATGGGTTCAACAAAAAGAATACAGCTTAGATGGTAAGTTTTTGGGCGTAGCCTACATTGGTTATGATATAAAAAAAATCACACAATTCATTCTTTCTCAGAATTTTGATAACAAAGGTCAAACTATGATGGTAGGCTTAGATGGTGGAATAAAAATTCATCGCGACAGTGCAAAAATTGACTATAACAATTCGCTCAAAGCTGGTCATACGCTAGCTTCGCTTGAAGGAATAGGCGAAAATGCAAAGCAATTGATGACTAAAAATGATACCAATTTTTTATATACAAAACCTAATGGCGAAACACACCTTATTATAAGTAAGTATATTTCTGAATTTGAATGGATTATGCTGATTGATGTTTCTGTGAATCAAATTATAAAGCCATTGCGCAATGCCTTTATTACAACACTTCTTTGGGGGCTTTTGTTTACAATCATTATGGTTAGCTTAATTTCGGTTTTAATTAGCCGAGTAGCACTAAAACCAATAAAGAAAATGTCCAGTTTCATCAATCTTTTTGCAGAAGGAGATTTAAAAGTAGGTTTAACAATCTCTTCGAGCGATGAAATTGGCGAATTTGCTGTTCAGCTAAAACAAATGCAAAAAAAATTACTCGAGATAGTAACTAAAATAAAAGAAGGCAGCCTAGTGATAAATAAAACCGGAATAAATTTGAATCACAGAGCTTTAATTGTTGCATCAAGTTCTAATGAGCAAGCTGCAAACATAGAGGAGGTTTCGTCTTCTATCGAACAGATTTTGTTCAAAGTAAACCAAAATATGCTCAACTCCCAAGGAACAAAGCAAATTTCGGACAAGTCATACCAAGAATTAGCTACAATCCACAAATTGGTAGATGCTACCTCAATTAGCATGATGGAAATAGATGAAAAAGTATCAGTAAGCTCCGAAATTGCTTCAAAAACAGATATGCTGGCGATAAACGCAGCTATTGAAGCGGCACGTGCTGGTGAAAAAGGCAAAGGTTTTGGTGTAGTAGCACAAGAAGTGCGCAAATTAGCCGAAAAATCGAGCAGAGCGGCTATCGAAATAGGTAAAATAAGCAAAAAAAACGTAGAATTAGCTCAGCAATCGATAAAACTGCTCAACGCAGTGATGCCTGATATAGAAAAAACATCGCAACTTGTAAATCAAATAACCGAAGCGAGTATTGAGCAAAATGCCAATGTGAATGAAATAAATAGTGCGGTAATACAATTAAGCCAAATTTCGCTTCAAAATAGCTCTGCTGCCGACGAAGTAACCAGCAGCTCAGCTATTTTGATACAACATAAAATGATTCAAAATCATCATCAGATTCTCTGCCCATATTTAAAAATACCCCTTTATTTGTTCCGTCGTTGAGCGTTTTTGGTTCTTCCTCTTCGGTAAAGTCGTCGTCTTCTGCATCAAGGGGTGTTTCTTTTTCTTCAATTTCTTTACTTGTTTTGAAGAACGAAATGTTTTTGAAAAGTATTTGAGCCTGATTTTTTAGTTCTTCCGAACCAGTTGCAAGTTCTTCCGAAGCCGCAGAGTTTTGTTGAGTTACATTCGACAGTTGCGAAACGGCATTACTAACTTGATGTATTCCAGAGTTTTGCTCTATACTTGCCGATGTTATCTCTTGAATAAGCGTAACGGTTTTTTCTATTTCGGGAATAATATTTTTGAGCAAAGTATTGGAATGTTCGGCTACTTTAACTGTATTTTTTGATGCCTTATTTATTTCGGCAGCTGCAAGTTGTGTATTTTCGGCTAATTTTCGGATTTCATTGGCTACTACTGCAAAACCTTTTCCGTATTCGCCAGCGCGTGCCGCTTCGATGGCTGCATTGATGGCAAGCATGTCAATACGTTCGGCTATTTCGTTGATAATAAGCGTTTTTTCAGCAATATCTTTCATTGCATCGGTCGATTTTTCAACCGATTTATTTACTATCGAAATATTGATAGCCACTTGGTTTGAAATTTCCTTTGTTTTTTTAGAATTTTCAGTATTCATGCTAATACTAGCATTCATTTGCTCCATCGAAGCCGAAACTTCTTCCGTTGAAGCGGCTTGTTCATTGGCACCTTGTGCAATGTTGCGTGAGGAGTTGCTTATTTCGATACTGCTTATCAACAGTTTATCGGCACCACTTCTTATTCCATTAATTGCTTGGCGAATATTTTTCGACATCAAATCAACGGCTTCAATCATTTCGCCTATTTCATCGCTCGAACCTTTTATAAATTCATACGAAAAATCCCCTTTACTTTTCTTTAATAAGTTTGATTTTAGTTTATTAAGTGGTTTGTTAATAGCCGAAACGGTAATATAACTTGCTGTTACCGAACCTGCTATAATGAGCAAACTAATAAGCGATAAAAATACAGTAAATGTATTGAAAGCCTCAATCATTTGCTTATTTTTAATTTCGGAAGTAATTGTAATTTCCGAAATTATACTTTCTAAGTCTTTCAATATCTTGGCTGTAACCAAAATAATGTCGCCATTTTCTTCTACCAACGGGTTTATTTCAAAAATAATCATCGGGTCTTCATAGCTTTCAAAAGAGCTAAGTTGTTCCATGATATTTTGATGCTCAACAAAAAGTGTATCTTTAATGGTTTTTTCTATTTTTTTGAATACTTTTTGCTGATCATCAGTCCAATACTGCGAGAGTCTTTCTAGCTCTTTTGAAACTCTGGGATAATCAACCTTATGTAGATTTTTCAATTTTAATTTGTCTGGAGTGTCGTTGTGCCGTTCGATAAAAACCCAGTTTTTTGCCAAAAGTTTTGAATTGTTTATCAAAATATACAATTCGTTGAGGTAGGCTACCGAAGGTGTAAAAATTTCTTTGTTATCTTGAGTCATTTGCTTGCTCTTCTGAAAAGAGAAGAAAATAGATACATAGCTAATTAATACTACAATTGTAATTACCGAAAAACCGAGAATTAATTTTTGCGATACGCTTAAAGTCAGTTTCATAGTTTATAGTTGTTTTTGGTTGCAGTTTTTTTGTTGAGGATAAATAAAAATTACGTTAATATTTTTTTAGTGCTAGTTTTTCTATATCTGAATTTACTTTTATTCCTTTGTTTATAATATTCGCTTTTTTAAGTTCAAATTTCAATTTGCTTTTATCTAGCACAAAGTTGATTGCCGAGCCAGATTCTATTGCTCCTTTTTTACTGGTAACAAGCAAGGTATTATTTTTACCTATGGCGCCTAATACAGCTCCAATATCGCCTGTTTTTTTCTCTGGAACAAATAGCACATGGCATTTGGCTATGTTTGAAGTTGTTTTAAATTCTCTTATTTCAATGGTTTGGTTTATGTACTTTTTGGTTTCTGCTATTTTTTTCAGTTCCACTGTGATTGGGTCGCTCGAAAGTACGCCTATTACAAAATTCCCTTGTGTGTATTCGCTTGGCCATTCTAAATACTTACAAATGTTATAAATATATGCTGCTTGAAATTTTTCAATTTGGGCATTCAACAAGGTCGATGAGCATATTGCTAGTAGTAGTAAGAAGTATTTTTTCATATTGTTAAAATATTAGATTAATTGAATTAACAAAAATTCATAGTACAAAAGAAACAAAAGAATTTATAAATTAAAATATTTTGTAAAAATATACAAAATATGTGAAAAAAAAAAGTTTTTCGCAAATAGATTTGTTAATTTCTATAATGCTTTTTCTTTCTTTTAATTTTAGAGGAATTGGTAAAAGAATATACATTTGCAAAACAAAATAAAACAAACCAACCATCGAAAATAAAATCACAACTATTTTTTTCTATAAATTAATAGCGTAACTTAATAGTGACCGAAATTCTAAAAAAAGCAAAATTACGCAATTTCCCAAATTCTAATAACAAATTGTGCTATTGTTAAATTGTTCTATTGTTATTTTATTAAGAGAAATTAAAAAATTTACAATTTTAGCTAACTTTTTGAAAAAGTCACCATTTTTTTTTACACTACCTATAAATTAACTTGCAAAAAGTCTTATAAAATAATGGACGTGTAATTTATAAAAATTAGGTTATTCGTTCTTTATTTCCGTTTTATTTTTATCGTTTTAGCATAATAGGTGCTTTTATTCGAAAAAACAGAACCTAATTTTATTTTAAAATACTTCAATTTTTGACAACCCACCTGACAAGTTTCTTAACTTTGCCGGCATTGCTTTATGCACTGACTTTAGTTTAGTATAATTTTAAAGCTAATTTTTCGATAGAATTATTTAATTTTATTCCTCTGTCAGTGATATTTGACTTTTTGAGTTCAAATTTAAGTTTACCATCGTCTGACAATACAAAATTTATGGCAGACCCTAAGGCAATGGAACCTTTTTTGTCGGATACAATTAAGGTACTGCTATTGCCTATTTTGGTCATAATTTGTGCAAGGCTGTTGGTTTTTTTTGATGGAACAAACAAAACGTGTGTTTTGGTGAGTTCGTCAATGTCTTTAATTGTTTTTATTTCAATGGTTTGATTAACATACTTGCGCGTAGAAGCTATTTTTTTTAACGACGCAACGATGGGGTCATTACTAAAAACGGCGATTATAAAATTGCCTTTTTGGTCTTCTTCAGCCCATTGCATGTATTTGCAAATGTTATATAAGTAAATGGCTTGAGCATCGTATATATTTTGAGCTTCAATTACTTGAGCTTTTGTAACATTTTGTATATTTAACAGAAAAAGGATAGTAATGAAAACAATTCGTGCCATCTGATTGTAAGTATTAAATTGACGATGAATATTTTTTGGTTTTGTATGTTAGTACGTATAAGAATTTATAATGTTGCATTCTTTATTTGAAATAGCCGATTACTTAAAAATAGCTACAATTTGGATTTCTTATAATATAGTGAATCAAAAATATAAATAGGGAAAATATTTTTTTCAAAATAACCAACTACAAATTTAGTACAATGCCTTGCCAAACAGCTACTTTTTTATATTTAGTTTGAGCTATTTTTTTCTTTCCAAATGTAACGATAAAAATTCATATCCGAAAATATTTTGCAACCATTGAAAGTAAAAAAATTAGAGTAATTTCGCAAATAGAACATTAGCAAAAAAAAATGTCGTTATAGTATTTTTTTTAGGATTCTTCAAAAACAATTATCAATCAATGCTTACTTTGTACAAGAAAAATTTCAAAATATGGAAATAATTTTAAGTATGACGCTAGGAATAACACTCTTACTGGTTATTCTTTTGATTCCAAAACTGAACCAAAACTCGGCTACTATTTATTTACTTGCTTTATTAATTTCCATGCTCTGCGGAACGGCTTATGTTATTTTGCTCAATTACTTTAAGTTTTCGCCTAATTTATTTGGTCATTTGCTTAATTCTTTGCCAACTTTGATTGGCGTTTTCACTTATCTTTATATAAAGCAATCGTTACTACTGACCCAGCGATGCAACAAAAAATGCCTATTGCATTTTATTCCTTTTGTTTTGTCTATTCTATTTAGTTATTTCGAAACCAACGAACTTTCTTTACTTTCGGTCATTTTGAATATTGGGCTAAAAATAATTGTTAGCATTGTTTATTTGATTATTTCGCTCAAAATTATACAACAACATCAAGTTTTTTCTCGAAATCATTTTTCTAATATCGACAAAATTGATTTGAAATGGCTTTACTTTATTGTAAAACTGGGTTTAATTTCGTTTGTGTTTTATCTGATTATTATGTTGTTGTGGGCGTTTGATGTTCAATTCATTCAACACATCGATGCTTATTCCAATCTGGTTGTTTTGGTTTTTATTTTGCCCATAAGCTATTACGGTTTAACGGCTACTTCTGTTTTTGTACAAATTTCAACGGCTAATTTGCTAATACAACCGGTGCAAGACATTGCAAATCACCCAATAGTAGAAACCAAAAACGAACTTAAAGAGTTGGTTAGCCCAGAGAAAGCTGAACAGATTTATAAAAACCTTTTGTTTGTAATTGACTCTAAAAAACTCTATCACAACGACAACCTTATGCTCGAAGATGTTGCTAAAGAGCTCAATTTGCATAGCAAATATTTATCGTATGTGATAAATACAAAATCGGGCAAAACATTTTTCGATTTAATTAATCATTTCAGAATCAAAGAATTTAATGCCCAAGCATTGAGCCCTGCCAACAAACATCTTACACTACTTGCCATTGCTTTTAATTGTGGTTTTGGTTCAAAAAGCTCTTTCAATCGTGCTTACAAAAATGAAATGGGCATTTCGCCTACCGAATTTTTAAAAACGAAAGGCTAATAATTTGAACAGTTAACCATTTAATTGTTTTTTTTGGAAAACCTAAATACGCTGTATTTCTGATATTTATAAAATTAGAGTTGTCAAACAAACCCCACTTTCCGAAAAACGGTCGCATAGTAGTGATTTATTTTATTGGTTTGTAAAATTAATTTCTAAAATTTTTACAACATGATTAAATTAAAATTCTCAATTCTCATTTTAGCTATAAGCTTGCTTTGGGGCTGCAAGAAAGATTGGTTAGACTATTCGCCAATAGATATGTATAGTGCTAAAATTGAATACAATGACAGCGATGCCCCAAAACATTTGAGTGTTGCAGCAGTAAGCATTCAACCTTCCAAAACCGACAAGCAAGCATCGCTTAATGCCATGCAAGCAATGGTTGAAAAAATCAAAGCCGAACATTCCGACATTCAGGTTATTGTATTTAGCGAATTGGCTTTGCAATGGTACTGGGACGAAGATGCGAAAGACGCTTACCAACGCCAAATGAGCGAAACTGTGCCCGGCGCAGCAACCAATTTTGTCAAAGACCTTGCTTTCGACAACCAAGTAACCATCGTTTTTGGGCTTACCGAGTTAGAAACCGACAAATTGTACAACACGCAAGTGCTCATTAGACCCAATGGTGAGTTGGTTAAATACCGCAAACAAAACTTAAACCAAACCGATATCGACAACAACATAACGGCAGGCAATAGCTTGGTTGTAACCGAAATAGACGGAATACGTGCCGCCATGTTTATTTGTTCGGATATGCAAAGCGACAAGATTACCAAAGAAATAGCCGATGCTAAAGTTGATGTAATTCTTCATTCGCTTACTTCTTCTACCGACCTGAATGCACAAATTAGCTATTTGGGGCTTCAAATGAATACGTGGGTAGTATTTGCCAACCGTTTTGGAACGGAAGGAATCTTTGACTATACCGGATTTATTCAAATTATAAACCCCGCAGGAACTGTAGCCGAAAGAACTCAAGGAAACAACGTGTATGTATATCGAAAACTAGGAATCTTTAACAAATAAAACCATGAAAAAAATAATTATAACCGCCTTGTTCGTGAGCTTTCTGTTTGCTTCGTTTGCTCAAACAACCCCCAAAACATATTATCTCTCTACCAATTTGCTCTCGCCATTAGCCGGACTAAACAAAAACAGTGCTGCCGCTAATGCCTTACTTCCATTGCTTTCCAATTTGGAGTACGGTGCAACGCTAAGTGGTGGCTATTTCAAAAACTACCATTCGTTGGAAACTCGCTTAACCTTGGGCAAATCGAACCAATACAATTTTATTCCGCAACTACAATTGGCTTACCACTTTTTTGTGCTCGATTACCTCAAAAAGAACCAAAGCGGTTGGTATATTGGAGGAGCTTCCAGGTACTGGTTGTACCACAACAAATACACAAAAACCAATTTGAACAACCTCACCTTAAACATGAGCCTTGGCTACGCTTGGAAAAAGAATCGTTTCTTTTACGATGTGCGTGTAAACCAACCATTAACAATCTTCACCTCATCGTCTATCGAAAATACCAAAGGTAGCTTTGAAGCTAATTTTTCGCCTATGCCCGAACTTTCGCCCGTTTTGCCATTTTTGAGCATAAACATTGGCTATCAGTTTAAAACAAAAACCGAATAATAGCAGCAGCAAACTAATTGATACGATGACTTTAAGTCATCGTATCAATAAACCCTTTTAGTTAGAAATTTTAAAATTGAAGACCTAACCTTACATTAAACCAGCGTCCAAAACCCAATGTTCCTTTGTCGAACTGAGGATTTGAAAGGGTAGTGGGATAATAAATTTTCTGGTCTAGCAAATTACTTACATTCAAATTGAGATACAAACCCGTATTAAATAGCTCATTGGCTCTAATATTTAAGCTCAAATTGAAGTGAGAAGGTGAGCTTTCGCCTATTCTACCACCATAAGCTGCGGTAGAAGGAGGAGTTATTGGTTTTTGATTTGCATCAATGTACTCTGGACTCCATGCAGTAAACATTTCGCTTACAAATCTGCCCGAAACACCAAAATCGAACTTCTTTTGTGTGTAAACAGCATTGAAATAGAGCAACAAATTGGGCGAGTAAGCAAGTTCGATATTCTCGTAACCTTCACGCTCATCGGTCGATTTTTGATAAATTCCTTTTATATCCAACAATAAATTAGTGCTTGGTTTTATTTTTATGCCTATTTCGCCACCAATAGTGGTATTTTTGCCTGCATTATCGCTTAGTATTGTAATATTGCCATCGCCATCTATTACATTTATGCGCGAAATTAGATTATTCAAATAATTGTAAAACACCGATGTACTAATGGATACATTCGACGATACAAAGCTTTGATAAAACAATTCATAGGTTTGAATGTCGGCAGATTTTAAGGTTTTATTTGTGCCAATCATATCAAATTGCGAGGTTACCGAAGGCTCTTTAATGGCTTTGCCGTACAAAAGTTTTAGTACATTTTTGTTATTAATTTCGTAAACCATTGCCAAGCGAGGCACAAAATCGAATGAATTGGTCGATTCAAAAGTATAATTACTCAAAACAGGTGGCGATATTCCATCAATAGCATTAATAGCTTGTGTAATAGTATAAGGCTTGATATGCTCTAAACGAAAACCACCAATAAGCTGAATTTTAGGAGTTAAACTGTAACTTAATTGAGTATAGAAGCTAAACGTTTGAACATCTTCCGACGTCCATTCGGTATCATTGTACCCAAACTGCGGATAATCGACAAAAATCATAAAGTCTTCGATGTAATGAGTTGTTAAGCCGCTTAGTATCGACAATTTTTCGCTGGGTGTAAAGTTGCTAGCCAATTCTACTTCGTAAGCATTCATGCGCGAGATATTATTGGTAGCAGCATTGGAATAGAAAAAATCATCATCAATCCAGTGGTTGTCGCTCGTGAAATCAAATTTGGCTGTCAATCCAAGCATCGAATGCACTTGTTTGTCGTAACGCATAGAACCATAAGCCGAAAGATACTGCAAACTATGCCCATCGCCTGCACCAAAAGTAGATTCAACCGTGCCTTTTTCGGAACTTACAAGCCCAAAGTTGGCTGAAATATCTTTAAACTGTCCACTAAAATTAAGCGTTTTGCGATTCGTGCGCAACAGTCCGGCAGTATGGTCGGTCGTTAAATTCCAACCACCCTCATCAATCGGAGCGGTAGCAATAGAAGCATCGGTCATAAAATCGCTAAAAGGAACATCAATTCCATCATCTTTATACAACGAACCATGCAGCGAATAACTAAAACCCTCGCCTTGCCCTTTGAATTGAATAAATAATTCCTTATTTTCAAAATTACCACCCGCAACGGCAAAAAGCACCGCTACCATAGATTACCGACATAGGTCCACGCACCACTTCCACTCTATCCACTGCCTGAATAGGAATTGCAAATTTTTCGGTCATGTACGAAGCAAATTGCACATCGCACCGCTGATCTACTCCATTGACCAGCACCACCATATTGCTAAAACTTCCGGTAGAAAAGAAACCTCTTACACCGTAATTTTTTGAGCCATTCCAGCAGTAATCATCTATCATATACATACCTAGCACATCTTGAAGAAGCTCCTCGATGCTCTTGTAGCCTATTTTTTCTATCTCACTTCGCTGCACCACCACCACGCTAGCAGGTATTTTAGAGAGCGACTCTGCATTTTTGCTTGCCGTAGTAACATTTACATTCATCAGTTCTTCTAGCGAAAGATCAAAAAGATTGGCTTCGTTTATACTTTCTAACATAATAGTAAGTTCGCTATCCGTAATCTCTAATGTTTTTGTTCTGTAATCTTCCTTAGAAACTTCAAGTTCGGAATATTCAGCAGGCACATCAATCGAAAAACGACCATCAGATTGCGAGCTTGTTTTAATAGAACTTCCCTTTACACTTATTTTTGCATCGGAAAGTGGATTTTGCGAAGCATCGGTTACAATACCCGAAACTGTGCGCTGACCAAAAACAGTGGTCACAAAAAGTAGCAGAGCTACTACGGAAATAAATAATTTCATACTAATTTGGTTTTTAGTTTAATAATTAATTAGAAAGTAACGATTCTCGGCTTTTGTGCAATTTTTCCTTTGATTCTAATAATCAGGGTACAAATGGTTTTCATAATAGTTAAAGCAAAGTTACAAAAAGAAAAGTATAAAAACAAAAAAGCGAACTAAAATAAATTAGTCCGCTTTTTTTTTGCTTAGACAAAAACAATAACTTCATTTGTTTTTAAGCACCAAACTTATTGATACAGGTGGCTTCAAGTCATCGTATCAATAAACCCTTTTAGAAAGACGTGCAAGAACATTCTTTTATCAGATTGTTTATTTTTCTAAATCTTCTTCTTTGTTTTTACTAATTCCTCATAATGACAAATAAATCTGTACATTATTTTCCCATCACTCCCAAGCTTTACAAAAACAAATAGCAAATCATTATACGCTTTCATATTAATTATTTAAAATATCTTTAATCCAGTAAACATTATCTATATCATTGGGGGCTACCAATAAAATATAGAAGGCTTATGCAGCCGTTTTAAAGTTGAGAATTTCAAATTCTACACCTTTGCTAATTGTTTGATTGGCTTTTTCTAACAATTGTTGCGTTGTTTCGGAAGTTAAATAAAAATCGCCGCAATTTTGGCAAATCAATGCGGGTACATTTTTAAATACAATAATTACATTGTCTCTCTCCAAGGTAAAGGTAACAAGCCCTTCCCTAGTAGTTCCGTTTTTACAAATTGCACATTCCATAGTTTATTTTTTTCTGGTTTTTAAATCGTGTTCCCAAATATCTAACGAAGGTTCGTAAGCGGTTATTATTATGTAGGTTTGGTTTTCGTTATCATAGCTAAATACCAAATGTAAAGGTCTTTGGTTTGAAAAACCTAATAATAATTTACTGGCTAAGGGTTTGTCATCAAGGTATTCTTGAATAATCTCACCGCTTTGCATTATCGCCTCCACTTCGTGAGTAGAAATATTGCGCTGAAACATTTGTTTAACAGCGTGGTTTGTATAAAAGAATTTATTCATCTTGTGTTTCTATATCATAGCAAATTTAGTCTTTTTTGTTGAGAGTGCAAATTTAACGGAACATATTTAAAAAAAAAAGTCCAAACCCCAGCTAATCGCCTCAATAAGCCCCTTTCAGTGGTTTGGGGTCGGGTAGCCTGATGCTGCATCGGTTACTACATGGTTTTAGAGTGTAGTGTAGTGCGTTTTGCTTTCTTTTTGAAAGATAGATATGCCTTGCTTTTTTATATCTGAAACAAAACCACTTGGGTCGTTGTCTTCTTCTAGCAATATAGGTTCTATTCTATAATCAATTGTTCTGGTTAGCTTGCATAATTTTGTAGATAATTGCAAGAAGTCATCTTGCATTTTATCTACAAAAATAGCTACATCTATGTCGCTGTTTTCAGTCCAGTTTCCTTTGGCATAAGAACCAAATAATATAATTTTATTGGGTTTTAGCACAGTAAATACTAATTGACTGTATTTCATTACTTTTTCTATAACTGCTTCTCTATCCATTGCTTCAACTCATTGGTTTGTTTTAGTATTTCTTCACATTTTGCATACGATAAACTTTTCAAAAGTTGTTCTTTATAGGTTGGGTATCTTGCTTCAATATTCAGTGGTAGTAACAAATCTATTATATCTTTATAATCTTCGGGCATTAAATCGTAAATTTCAGTTTTGTTGGCAAGTTGTTTTAAATTGTGTGTAAAAGGTGGTACATCGTCATATTTTGAACTAAAATAGGCTTTTAATGTCTTTTCAATGGTCTGATGACACATAAAACCTACATACAAGAACCGTTTGCTAACAAGCATAGCTTTTGCTGTTTCGAGGTCATAGTCAGCTATTTCCAGCCAATATTTAATTTTCTCTTGCTTATTCATTCTTTTTTATCTTTCATGAATGCTTCGTTTATTGTCTTTACAAATTGAATTTAGCAAATATAAGCATTTTATCGGTTATATGCAAATTTGATAAAAAGATGCATTTATAAAACATTCTACCCCAAACTGGGTCGTAAAGCTTGCCGTTCATTGAGCACCGCCCCCCAACCCCCTGAAAGTTAAAGCCATTTAGCTTTACAAATAAAAACAAATTTCTTGGAATAAAAAAATATTTTTAAACACAAGTTAGAGATAGTCAAAGTTAAATTTGTTTACAAAAAAAAGCGAACTAAAATTAATTAGTCCGCTTTTTAAGTTGCTTAGCTTTCGTCGCTGTCGGTAGCAGTTGGTGCTACTAACTTGCGGCTGATGCTATACTCGGCGCAGTAAACAGAATTACGTTGCTGCCAATAGGTCTTGCCTATACCTGCAATGTAACGTACCAGTTTATTTATCTCCTCACGCTCGTCGGAACGA
>JAIFNL010000216.1:0-772 GCA_020047755.1 Bacteroidota bacterium | reverse complement strand
GCCAATCGCTCGGTCGTAAAATTGTACTGGGCTAGTTTTTCGCTATTTCCCTCCAAAATACGCACAAAATTAACAATTGTACTTGCAAAAGTATCTACACTTTTGTTTCTTAGATTCTTCGAAAACAGAACATCGTATCCACTCGTCCCTTTTTCAAAAGCAAGACCCAATTGTTTTCTTATCAGAGCTATTTCGTACATCAATTGTTTTTGCAATTGTTTACGCTCTATAATTAAACCTTTTCGAGCCTCTACATCAAGCACATAATTAGACGAATCTTTCAATAAATCCAATTTTTGCTCTAAGCTTGTTAATAACTCAAGTGTTACACCGTAACGGTTCAACACTCCTAAATCTCTTTTTGCGATCGTTAAAATGTTCTTACATCTTAAAACGAACTGGCTAAAAGATAAGCCATTGTTGTGAAAATAATTTTTTTTCATATTATAAAATTTTAATTGTTTTTGAGATTCTCTTTCACATCAGCATTTTTTGTTAGAAGAAAACCTCGGTTTTTTTATTAATTGTGGCAAAACTTACTTGAGGCGTTTCACCTTGTGCCTTTTTTATGTTAAACTTTAAATGTTAAAAGAAAAAACATTAATCGTTAATCGTTAAACATTAATCGTTTAAAACATGATGCAAAGATATAACATGTTTTTTCATTTTCCAAATTTTTTTACAACTTTTTTTGTTTTTTTTTGAAAATAATTTTATTTTAGTATAGTATTTTCTTTTGTAATATCAATAAAATAAGGTAATAGCTCTAAAT
>JAIFNL010000059.1 GCA_020047755.1 Bacteroidota bacterium | reverse complement strand
GAAAATTTATACTGGCTTTCGACCACTTCGGCAGAATGGGGCACCGCCAAGTACTTCAAACAAACGGCTAATATTGACGCATCGTCTATTGCTAGTTTTTCGCCCATTGGCAATGCTACCACAGCATTTATGGGGAACTATAATGGTCAAGGTTTCATTATCAATAACTTGAAAATTAACAGAACCTCTCAAGATTATATTGGCTTGTTTGGAAATACGGTTGACTATTGCCGGACAAGATTATGTAGGCAGTTTAATTGGCTATCGGTCAGCAACTACTGTTTCAAAAGTATTTACTACCGGAACTGTAAGCGGGCGCAATTACGTAGGCGGCTTAATAGGGTGGGCAAACGAAGGGACTATCTCAAATTCATACACAAAGGCAAATGTTAGCGGCAACTCTACTGTAGCCGGATTTATTGGAACTAATACTTTTAGCACGATATCTAATTCATACAGTGTAGGAACGGTTTCGGGTGCAAGCACCGTGGGAGGTTTTCTGGGGCAAAATACAGAAAGTATAACCAACTGCTACTGGAATACATCAACTTCGGGGCAAATCACTAGCGGCGGTGGAATAGGTTTGACTACTGCCGAAATGAAATCTCTTTGTTCTTATGCAGCTACTTGGATTTTTCCTACCAACTGGACTCTCAATAGCACATTCAACGATGGGTATCCAGCTCTTGCGTGGCAGTTTTCTACACACACAGCTTCTTGCCCAACTATTTGGAGCGGAACTGCTTGGAGCAATGGTACACCTACGGCTAGCCTCGATGCTATTATCAATGGAAATTACAACGAAGCCGTTGGTTTTCAAGCCAAAAACTTAACAATTAATTCTGGTTTCAGTTTAAATATTCCCTCAATGCAAAGTGTAACCGTAAATGGCGATTTAGTAAACAACGGCACAATTTGGCTGAAATCGAACATTGCGACAACTGATGCTACTGGCGCATTGATTACCAAAGCTGCTCTTACCAACAACGGAACTATGAAAGCCGAAAAATTTCTGACGCGTCCTTATCCGGTTGGTCAAGACAATTGGCATTTAGTAGGTTCGCCATTGGTTGCAAATGTTGCAGTTGAATCCATTTTCTTAAACGACTATGTCTATCGATACAATGCTACACCTGACTGGGAAACTCTTGTTGCAGGCATAAGCCAAATCACATCTCAAGAAGGCTATTTGGCTCAAACAGTTGCTACTGACGGAAAAAATCTCTTATTTTCAGGCACTTTTAATACTGGCGATGCTACTTTTACTCTTACGCCTACTGCCGATTTGTGGAATTTGATTTCAAATCCATTCCCTTCGCCCATTGATTTAGAGCAACTTTCGATAGTAAATGCAACTACTTATTTTTATGTGTGGGATTTACTTGGCAAAAACTACAAATTTTACATCAAAGGCGATGCCGCGCACAGCACAGCTAGCAGCCCTTATGTGCAATCGATGCAAGGTTTTTTTGCAGGCTTAATCGGAGCAACTAAATCGGCTGCCCCTGCCACTGGTACTGTAACTATTCCAAACACAGCACGTGTTGCTAATTCGGTATTTAATGTTACTAAATCGAAAAAGTTAAGTAGTAATAACTTACATTTTAGTGTATTTGCTGCCGACCAAGCCAATGACCATGCCGTAATTCGCTTTGCGGAAAATAATTTGGAAATAAAAAAATTCTTCTCGATGATTGCCGATGCACCACAAACGTATGTGATAAACGAAAATAAAAATTTGAGTTTAATCAGTTATAGCGACCCAGCCGCCGAACGCATTGTGCCTGTTGCTTTTGAATCGAGTGCCAATGGTGAATATGTTTTTAAAATCGAAAACTTTGGGCTTACTACTAAAGTGCTTTTGTTCGATAGGCTTTTGAATATTTTTACCGAACTCAATAGCGAAACTGCTTATACATTTTCGCATCTCGCTACCAACGACAAGCATCGTTTTGATTTGTATTTCAATCCAAAAACCACAGGTGTAGAACAAGTTGAAAAACAAATCGCCAAAGTTTATGCTAATGATAAAACCATTTTTATTTGCTTAGAAAAAGCCGAAGCAACGACTATTTCTGTTTTTGACCTCAGCGGGCGCAAACTCAACGAACTAAAAAGCAATCAACAGAACAATGAAATAAACGGCTTACAACAAGGTGTTTATATTTTGAAACTTGCCAATTCGAGCGGTTGGCAAACGACTAAAGTTTTTGTAGAATAGCATTCCTACACTGATTTTGTAAAAAAGTGATATTGATACGATGACTTTAAGCCATCGTATCAATTTAGTATAATGCTTTTTCAAAAATTTGAAAATTGACAAAAAAATCGTAAATTTGCAGTGTGAAATTTAATGGAAATTAAAGATGATAACTACAAAATCACACGTCAGATTTGATTGGGCTGCGAAAAAAATACTTCGCAGCAAGGCAAATTTTGGAATTTTAGAAGGTTTTTTGTCCGAATTATTTGGCGAAGACATAAAAATAAAATCGCTTTTATCGGAAGAAGGCAACAAGGAAAGCCTAGAAGAAAAAAGCAACAGAGTGGACATTTTGATTGAAAATGCAAAAGGCGAGATAGTTATAGTAGAAATTCAAAATACGAGGGAACTTGATTACCTTTTCCGAGTTTTGTTTGGAGCCTCAAAGGCGATAACCGAATATATGAAAGAAGGTTCGCCATATCGAATGGTCAAAAAAGTCATTACCATTAGCATTGTTTATTTCAATTTCGGACAAGGAAAAGATTATCTTTACAAAGGACAAACCACCTTTGAAGGTGTAAATCAGCACGATATATTTGAACTATCCGACGAGCAAAAGCGACTATTCAAAAAAGAAACGGTTTCGGATATTTTTCCGTTTCATTATTTAATACGTGTAAATCAGTTTGATGATGTTGCAAAAAACACCATCGACGAGTGGATTTATTTCTTCAAAAATAGTGAAATAAAAGACGAATTTAAAGCAAAAGGCTTAAAAGAAGCACGCGAAAAACTCAAAACACTAAGCATGTCGCCCAAACAATTGAGCGAATACCGACGTTATTTAGAGGCATTAAGCGCAAATGCAAGCATTGCCGAAACAATGACTTGGGAACTGGAATGGGAAAAGCAAGAAGCCGAAAAAGCAAAGCAAGAAGCTGAAAAAGCAAAGCAAGAAGCTGAAAAAGCAAATCAAGAAGCTGAAAAAGCAAAGCAAGAAGCTGAAAAAGCAAATCAAGAAGCCGAAAAAGCAAATCAAGAAGCTGAAAAAGCAAATCAAGAAGCCGAAAAAGCAAAACAAGAAGCTGAAAAAGCAAATCAAGAAGCCGAAAAAGCAAATCAAGAAGCCGAAAAAGTAAATAAGGCTTTGGAAAAAGAAAGAATAGAGCATGAAATAGAATTAAAGCAAAAAGAATTTGACCAAGAAAATGCTTTAAAACAAAAACAGCTTGAAATAGCGAATAAATTAATAAAAAACGGTTTAACAAATGAAATTATCATTAATGCAACCGAACTATCTGATAGCGAAATAGAAAAGTTGCGCAATAAACTGAACGATTACCTCTAATTCAACGTTAATGAAAATAAAAACATTCCATATACGCTTATCGAAAGAGCATTTACTTAACGACGAAAATGTGATGAACGAGTTTCTTGATGACAAGCAGATTATCAATACATTCGCAGACTTAGTAAAAGCCGAAAAAATTAATTATTGGTCGGTGGTAGTAGCTTATACCGAAAAAAATGAATTTCCTAAAAACGATGCCCTTTTGCCCGAACTTTTAGCCGAAAAGCCTGTGGCATACAACGATAGCGAACTCTCAGAAAGCGAACTTTTTATTTACAACAAGCTAAAAGACTGGCGCAGCAGGCAAGCACAAACCGAAGGCATTTCATACTTTTTGATTGCACACAACCGCGAACTGATTGCCATTGCCAAACATAACATTCAGAACATTACCGAATTAAAAAGCATCAATGGTTTTGGCGAAAAGAAAATAGCTAAATATGGTATGGCTATTGTCGAATTGTTAAAATCCCTTTAATGCTCAGCTATTCAAGCATAAAAAGCGAAATAATTACAACTTCTTTTTGCATTTTATCGTTCGCTAAATTAAACCCATAAATATTTTAACATTCTGCAAATTACTGAATAAAAAGCTATTGTTATGCGTGCAGAATAATTTAATGTTTTTTTTTGACCAAAACACTTTGTAGTTGCCAAAAAAATACTATATTGTAACAATTTTCTAACAACTTACAACCCTTTTGGAAATATGATTAGCAGCCTTATTTTTATCAGCCTATTGGCAGTAGCCTTCGTGTTTTTTGCCAAACGAATCCTTTTTATTAAGCGAAATATTTTGCTCGGGCAAAAACTTAAAATCTCCGACAATAGTCCCAAACGTTGGCAGTTGATGCTTAGTGTAGCCATTGGGCAATCCAAAATGGTAAAAAGACCGCTTGCCGGAATCATGCATATTTTTGTGTATGTAGGCTTTTTGTTGGTAAACATCGAAATGCTCGAAATTATGCTCGACGGGGTTTTTCACACACACCGTTTGTTTTCGTTCATGGGTGGGTTTTACTCCTTCTTAATCAATTCGTTCGAGTTTTTTGCAATGGCGGTAATTGTAGCTTGCGTGGTGTTTCTTGTAAGAAGAAATGTGGGAAAATTGAAACGCTTTCACAGCGCCGAAATGACCAAAGGTCCAAAATCTGATGCCAATATCATTCTTTTTACCGAAATAGCCCTTATGTCGGCATTTTTGGTAATGAATGCTTCCGATGCCTTGCTGCAAAATTTGGGCAGCCCGCATTATGTGGCTACCGGCTCGTTTTATATTAGCAGTCAATTGATGCCTTTGTTTCAAAATTTGAGCGAAGGGACTCTTATTTTTATCGAACGATTCGCTTGGTGGTTTCACATCACTGGTGTACTGGTGTTTATGAATTATGTTACATATTCCAAACATTTGCATATCTTTTTGGCTTTTCCGAATGTTTATTATTCAAAACTCACAAAAATAGGTCATTTGCCAAGCATGGAGTCGGTTAGAAAAGAAGTAGAACTCATGATGTCAGACCCTTACGCTGCTCCCGCCAACGATGCGGCACAAGATGAGCCTGCTAAATTTGGAGCCAGCGATGTGCACGATTTTTCGTGGAAAACCCTGTTAGATGCTTACACCTGCACCGAATGCGGGCGTTGCACATCGGTTTGTCCGGCAAACCTTACCGGCAAAAAACTTTCGCCTCGCAAATTGCTCATGGACGTGCGCGACCGAAGCGAAGAGATTGGTAAACAAATGGATATTCAAAAAGCTGACTACAAATCCGACCAAAAATCGCTACTCAGCTACATTGCTTCCGAAGAAATTTGGGCATGTACCACTTGCAACGCTTGTGCGGTGGCTTGCCCTGTAAACATTAACCATACCGAAATTATTTACTCACTACGCCGCTATTTGGTGATGGAGCAATCTAGCGCACCGGCATCGCTCAATAACTGTTTCAAAAACATAGAAAACAACGGCGCGCCTTGGCAATTTTCTCCCGAAGACCGATTACTCTGGGCAGAGGAATAAGCACACGCTGATTTTCTTTTTTGTAAAGTATGTTCAGTACTCTAATTAATTCTTGAACTAAAATACATAATTGATTTAAAATTAATTATTTACGTGAATTTTATAAAACAAAGAACGCTGCGAAATTTTGAGAGAACTAGGATTTTATTTTCCCTCAGAATTTCGCAGAATTTTTTGATACGAAAAATAAAATCATTGTTTTTTAACAATTTGCCTCGATTACATTTTAAATTAAAATTTTTTAGTATGTTTGCAAACGCACAAAAAAACAGTTTTACCCCAACTACTTAATTGCAGATTAATTTTTATGACAAAACGAAAACTATTTACAGGCAATTGGTCGTACAAGGAAGGATTTATAATCTCCATTGTATTGGTTATTATTGCTTTAATTATGGAATACATAACCAAAGGTTCAGGTTATTCTATTCCGTCTTTTCCTTACAACTTGGCAGGTATTATTAGCTTTAGCGCAGTGTTGGTTTTGCTTAGTTTTTTTGAGAAAACTAGCTCTGCTATTCGCTTTTTGGGAAGTGTGCCGGCAGCAATCACTTCAATCATTTTAGTTACTATTTTGGCTGTTTTGCTCGGAAGTATTCCGCAAAATGTAAACACTTCAAGCTTTTTGCAATTAACTGGTCTTAACCATTTAACTAGTAGCTATTTGTTTTTTTATGGTTATTTGTACTTTTTAGTTGCGCTGGGCTTAACTACTATAAAACGGATTTTTCCACTAAAGAAAAAGAATATCGGTTTTTTGCTCAATCACTTAGGTTTGTACGTAATTATAGTAAGTGCAATCGCCGGAAGCGGCGACATAAAGCGTTTGTACGTTGCTTTGTACGATGATAATCCGAACTTTGTATCAACAGCCGATGGCGATAGAGAAGAAAAAGTACAGCTACCAATAAGTCTGCGACTTATAAAATTTAATATAGAAGAGTATAATCCTAAGCTTTTTGTGGTAGAAACACAAACAGGTGATATAAAAA
Organism: Bacteroidota bacterium; assembly: GCA_020047755.1. Lineage (GTDB taxonomy): Bacteria > Bacteroidota > Bacteroidia > Bacteroidales > JAIFNL01 > JAIFNL01. The sequence goes on along the minus strand of JAIFNL010000059.1, from coordinate 2,189 downwards.
ATGCTGAGAATAAAGTTCTTTATCAGATAGATACGTTGCATTCAACTGTGTTTCAAAATTGGGATATTCGCATTTCAAAATTTTTGAAATATGCTCATTATCATACCGAAGATAGCCTTTTTAAAGCCGACGACAAAGCGGGTGCTGTGCCAGTTGCTTTTGTGGAAGCCGTAAATAAGGTCTCTAATGATACGCTGCGCGACTGGATAACATCGGGCAATTATGTGTATCAGCGTAAGAATATGCAACTAGACCCAAAGCATATTTTAGCTATGGCAGAGCCTGAAGCTAAGACTTTTATGTCCGATTTGGAAGTGAAAGACGAGAGTGGAGAATTGCACAAATTAACACTCAAAGTGAACGAGCCGGCTACCATCGATGGTTGGAAACTTTATCAAGTGGGCTACAACAATAAGCTAGGTAAGTGGTCGAATTACAGTGTGGTAGAGGTGGGTAGAGATAATTGGCTACCAGCGGTTTATGTTGGAATATTTATGCTTATTTTTGGAGCAATTTATATTTTATGGATAGGAAAAAATGTTAAAAATGAAGAAACGAAAGAATAGAGGTCGTTTTTTACACAACTGAAAATAATAGGAACAAACGCTAAATAATTATAGTAATTAATTTAAAACAATCACAAAATGCGATTATTTTTTATAGCTTTTCTGCTAATGGCTACAACGCAAAGTTGTTTCAACAATTTGGTAGAAATGGAAGTGCTTGCTGAAGGCGTGCACAAGATTGAAGTAAAAGAAGTAGTAGAAGGTGCTCAGTATGTATATTTTAGAGCCATAGAAGACGATGAAGAATATTGGTATTCGACATTGAAAGCGGAAGTAAAAGTAGGCGAAACATATTATTACAAAGACCCCTTGGAAATGCCCAATTTTAAAAGTAAAGAATTAGATAGAACTTTTGAAATGATTTACTTTTTGAATAGCATTAGTTCATCGCCCGATTTTAAGAAACCAGAGGAGGACATAAAATCAGCTCACGCAGGTAACCAAAACCAAAAAGCAAGTGAAATAAAAATTGAACCCTTGGAAGGTGCAATTACAATAAGCGAACTTTATGCAAATAGAGAAAAATATGTTGGCAAAAAAGTAGTTGTTAAAGGGCAGGTTGTAAAATTCAATTCGGGTATTATGAATATGAATTGGACTCATTTGCAAGATGGCACCGAGCATGAAGGCAATTTTGACTTAACTGTTACAGGTTTGGAAAATTACAACGTAGGTGATGTTGTTGCAATAGAAGGAGTTGTAGCTATCGACAAAGATTTTGGTGCAGGTTATACTTACGAGCTTATTGTAGAAAAAGCGGTAACTAAAAAATAAGCACCAGTGCTATTTTATTTTTGAGCAAACCTTATGCTATTTACTTATTTTTAAGCACTTAGCAAAACAAAATATACAATTAATTTTGGTTCACTACTTAGTTAAAAACGATAGCTTTATTGATACGATGACTTTAAGTTATCGTATCAAACACAACAAACCACTGTTAATTAAGTGATTGTTAAATTGTTTCTCAGGAAATATGAGCACACAAGGATTCTAACGAACTTATTTTTTTTATAAAACAAACTAAACCTTATATATGTATGAGTAGAATAATAGAAATTAATTCTGTGGAAGATATTTTGCCAGAATATAGAAATACGCCAATAGGCTTGTTGCTTGAATATCATAATTTAAACAGAGAATTTGGCTCTTATGCACAAGCCGTATTGCTTGTAGGAATGTGTATGGACAATCGAAAACGGCTTAAAATACCGCACAATTTCACATACATTATCCGTTCGGGTGGGGGAAATTTGCGGCACAGCGAGTTCAAGGTTTCGTATGCCATAGCCGTTGGAAAGGTTCAACACATTGCCGTTATTGCCCATAATCACTGTGCAATGGTCAATTTGCATTTGCGCGAGGAGCTATTTATCGATGGCTTGGTGCAGCGTGCAGGTTGGGAGCGAGCAATGGCAGAAAAACATTTTCGGTATTTTGCTCCAAAGTTTGAAATAGAAAATGAGATTGATTTTGCATTAGCCGAGGCGAAACGTTTGCGCGAATGCTACCCAAAAATTATAGTTGCGCCGCTCTATTACAATGTTGAAACCAATATGATTTGTATCATTAGTGAGGAGTAGGCTTCAGAAACAAATAGTACTTCAACGAAAACAATAAATA
>JAIFNL010000148.1 GCA_020047755.1 Bacteroidota bacterium | reverse complement strand
TTTCTGGATATAAATCAAACTTCGTATCGACACTTACTATTGGAATATTTTCCGTAATTGCCTGAGCTATAAGCATACGGTCAAATGGGTCGCGATGTTCAATATTTTGTTCTTTATAAAACGGCATTATTTGAATTTTGGAAGTAGCTTGAACAGTTGGGAAAATAATTTCTATGTTTTTTTCAAAAGTTTTAAGTTTTAACTCATCTATTGTAGTATGAAATTCTAATTTCCCAATACTTGTTTTAATAGCAATTTCCCAAAAACTCACAAAACTAACCAAAATAGTGTTATTAATATTTATCAGTATTTCTTTTGTTTTGCTTGATAATTTGTATGGTTCAGCTACCAACCAAAGCAATATATGAGTATCTATCAAGTATTTTTTCATAATTAATCTATAAATAAAATTACATATAATCAGCAAAATCTTCAATAGGTTCGTTAAAATTTTCAGGCACTTTAATTTTGCCTTCCAACCCGCCCAATTGACGAGTTTTATTTAAATTAAATGCTTGATTTACATACAAATTGTAATTTTGTGATAATAATTCAAAATACGAACTGACAGCAATTTGCAGTTCTTTTGGAAAATTTCTATATTGTTCCAAAAGTAAAGTTTCAGACATAATTGTTTGCATACGGCTAAAATTTAAAATTAATTTCTCTACAAATATAACGAAAAAAACTGAATTTTGTTCTAATTTCAAACTTGATTTTTCAGTCAGATTATTATTTTTTATAAAAATACCAAATTAATTATCAAATGAATTTATTTATTTTGTATTTTTTCTGGTAAAAAAATAAAAATATGTGAATTTGTGAGATTAACTATTTATCAGATTGATGTTTTCGGCTTTGCAGATTGTATGAAAATCGCTGTCCAAACTTACCAAATAATCTAAATTATGCAGTTTGCACGAAGCCAAAATCAAGGCATCGTTAGGTCTAAATTTATATTGCGAAATGTATTCAATTGCCAAATTTACGGTTTTTTCGTCAATATTCAAAATCTTGAATGTCTGAATTGCTTTGATTACAAGGCTCATATCAAGTTTGACTTCTCTCATCAAAATATAAGTAACTTCGCTAAAAACAATAGGATTGATAAAAAATTGAAAACTCGGAATATTCAATTTTTGGACTATCGCAACTGCTTTTGGATTTCCTTTTGTAAATTCAATAATTAAACTGCTATCAAAAAAATACTTTTTCATTAAAATTTGGGCTGAGTATATAAATCGTATTCCGAAACAAAAACTTTATCTGACATTATTCCTTTGAGTAGCATAAAATTATCAAGTGGTTTTTGGGCTTCTGCTTCTTCATTTGCAATCAACGAAAATTGCATTTCAATAAATTGATTTATCATTTGTTCCAACTGTTTATCCGTGTATTTTTTATTTATTTTATCCGGAATTGGTATTTGAATAGTCATTGTCATTGTCAAATATTTTAAATTTAAAAAAATATGTGAATTTGTGAGATGCGAAGATAAGGGATTATTGTTTATTTTCAAATTTTAATCAAGCTTTTTCGTGAATTTCTATCAAAAGTTTTTTATCAAAAAATCAAAAATCTGTTTCAACTAAAACTGTTTCTATATGTTTTTTATTTTCTTTTATTTTTATATTTGTTTCTGTAATTAATCTTTTTACTTCCGAATATGCTTCATCTAAATTCATTTTGTTTGTTAAAAAAATAAAAATATGTGAATTTATGAGATTAACTATTTATCAGATTGATTTCTGTTATATTTTCAAAATCCTTTGTATTAAAAGTAGCTATATTTTTGATACCCAAAGCATAAGTAATCGATGCTATTTCTATATCAAAAACACGATTTCCTTTTGGGTTATATTTTTGGCATAATTCGGTAAAAAATTTTATACTTTGCGAATTTGGGTAAACCAAAATAGAATTTGCAAGCATATCATTATACACAAAGTCCAAAATATCAATTATTTCAATATTTTTTTTTGGACAATACAGCAATAAATTCACTAATTTGCTTTGGTGTAATAAACAGTTCAAAATCTTCATTTTGCAATATTTCCACGGCTTTTGTATGGTAAATATTGGATTTGTCAAAAGCATATACCCAAACATTAGTATCTATAACTATTTTTTGCATAAGCGATATTTATTTATAAAGCTATTCTTGATAAGCAAAATCTCTGACATTGACCTCGTCAAGAGAGTTTTTCAAGTCTATCTTTCCTATATTTTTCCAAATTCTTTTTTGAGGTTTTTGTTGTGATTTCAAAAATAAATGTTCTTTGGGATAAGCTGATACAAACCAAATATTTTCAGTATTTTTATTTGGAATTTGATATATTATTCCAAATTTATCGGCTGTTTGTTGCAACAAATTAGAAAAAAAATCATCAAATTCACTGATTTGTAATTTTTGAACTTCATTAAGAGCTATTTCTGTTTGTCGTGTCATTTTTTAATACTTTTTATAAATTATTTCATTTACAAATATAACGAAAAAAAATGGATTTTGTTCTAATTTCAAACTTGATTTTTCTGTCAGATTATTTTTTTTATAAAATACCAAATTAAATGTCAAGGGAATTTATTTATTTTGTATTTTTTCAGTTAAAAAAAATAAAAATATGTGAATTTATGTAATTAATTTTCGATTTCTGATAATACCAGAATATTTATTTCCTTTATTTGTTTAAGTTGCTTGTCGTTGGTAACAAATGTATCGCAATTGTGAGCTATTGCAGAAGCAATATGTATTGCATCTACTGTTTTTATTTGCTGATATTTAGCCATTAAATCAATAGCAATAATCGCACATTTTTTATCAATAGTCAAAATTTCAAATCTTAAATTATTCAAAAAATCATCAAAAAGAAATATTAGTTGTTTGTTATTTTCTCTTTTGGGTTTTATGCAAAGTTCGGTATAAACAATACTGTTTATCATCAATTTTTGCTTTTCAAATTTCTCTAACAATTTCTCAACTTTGGAAGCAAAGATTTGATTATCTTCTATATAATAAATAATTGGTGCGGTATCAAAAAAAATCTTAGTAGGTTCTTTCATCTTTTCTCAAATTATTTATAAAATCTTGTGCATCTTCTGTCCAAATTCCTTTTGCACAACCACGATATTTTTTCCACTCTTTTTTTTCTTCTTTTTCCGTATTTGTCCAAAATGGATTTATTATCAAAAATTGTTTGTTTTCTATCCAAATATCTTGATAATCAAACCACTTTTCTTGTTTGCTTTTTTGCAAAATACCATAAACCACTTCTTGCAGTTCATTTTCTTGCAAAATTTCTACTTGTTGTAAAATATTTTGAGTTCGCTGTGTCATACTATTTTATAAATTAAATATTTCTCTACAAATATAACGAAAAAAAATGTATTTTGTTCTAATTTCAAACTTGATTTTTCAGTCAGATTATTTTTTTATAAAAAATAAAATCGTATTTCAATTTTTGCGCTATCTATTTTAATTTTTATTGGTCTTTTCAAAGGGCGATTAAAACTAGCCGAACAAAATAACGGAAAATTTATCGACAAATAAAAAAAAACAAAAGCGCACAAAACAAGCTTCATCAGAGCTTGTTTTGTGCGCTTTTAATGCACTAAAATAAAAGGCTAAAATAAACCTCTTGCTTTAGCTAATTGCATAATTGATTGAACAATAGCATCTTCATTGAGCTTCGATTTGTTGTAAATTACATCAAACAAATTGGCATCGGGTTCGTTGCCTTTGAAAAAGCTCATAAAAACATCGCGGTGTTTATCAGTTTCTTCAACCATTCGTTCAGCATCTTCTTTTGAAAGTTTAAAGGCATTTTGTATTTCATTTACACGAAACTCGAAAGGAGCAATAATACGCACGTGCAACGATTTTGCAATGTTTTTGGCAATTACGCAACCTGCCCTTCCTACTATAATACAATGCCCTTGTTCGGCATATTTGCTTACTACATCGGTAATTGTTTTTTTAATATGACTGTCGCTGGCATATTTTTTTTTAGCAAATGAGGTAATCAAATCACCCAAGAAATTTTTTTCGCTAGCACCAAAAATATGTGCAATTTCTTGAGTTCTCACATTTAATTTTTTTGCAGCATCTTCTAAAACTTCTTTGGTTACAAAATTCCACTTGTGCGAAGTTACCTTCGTCATTTCTAAAGCTAATTTAGCCGCCAAATTTGATGCGTAGCAACCAAATTCTCTGGATATTGTGATAACAGGTCCCTGAACAAAAACCTCTTTTTTTACTTCAAGAGATTTATTCATATACTCAAGTAATATATTATTTCCCATAACAAGATGTTTAAGTTAAAATACTGAATATAAAAAAATTACATGTCATTTTTAAAATCATCTAAATTTAAACCGATTATTTGCTTATTTTTGTACAAATTACAAAAAAAAGTGAAATTTACCTAATTTTTTAACATTTTTTTTTGAAAAAGCAAAAAATTAGCAATCAAAAGATTTAAGTTTTTTTTAAATTTCGTTGCAGCGCAAATAAAATCTATCGAAAAATCGAAAAATCAATAAACGAACCAATTACAAAAAAAAAGTAAATTTATTGTCGTTTTTTTTTTTTTTTTGAATACAATTTAGTAAATTTGATTTTAATTTGTTAGAAAAAATTGACCAAAAATGAAACTTTCTTTAATTTAAAGAGTACACACGATAAATTTAAAATAACTTTATGATAAAAAAAATAGTAGCTAGTACTTTATTAGCCATAGTTTTAATCACATTATCGGTTTCTGCCAACGAAAAAACCCCAAAAGCAGAAAATGGTGTTTTAGATTTGCGAAACTGGAACTTCGACAAAAATGGTTCGCTGAAACTAAATGGGGAGTGGAGTTTTTATTGGAATAAATTACTAGAGCCCACAAAATTAAGCAATTATAAAAAAGCAGGATACATAAAAGTTCCCCAAAGTTGGAATGGCTACTTGATAAACGGCAAAGAAGTAGATAATTTTGGCTATGCAAGCTATCATTTACGTATTTTATTGGGAAAAAATAAGCCTAAACGAATGGCTATAAGCACACTAAATATTTTTACAGCATCTAAAGTATTTGTAAACAACGAATTAGTTGGCGAATTTGGTAGTGTTTCGAGCAACAAAAAATTAGCAAAAGGCGGCTTTATAGATAAACTAATCAAATTTGAAACAACATCGGACACAATTGACATTGTAATTCAGGTATCAAACTATAATTTCTACAAATCGGGCTTAGCCAATATCCTTTACTTGGGAAAAGAAGAAGATATTGAAAAAGCTCGTTTGTATTCGTTTGGTTTTAAAGTATTTGCAATTGGCATATTATTCATAATCGCTATTTTCTTCATTATTTTTTATATCTACCGTTCGGTCGAAAAAATTGCTTTCTATTTTGGTTTCTTTGCCTTGCTCATGGCAATTTACAATTTCTTTGTAGGATTGCCCCATAAATTATTAATAACAGGTATTTCGTTTGAATTACAAACAAATATTATCCGAATTGTTCAATATTTAATACCTTATTTATTAGTGCTTTTTTTCAGAGAAGCTTTTCGCGAGGAGTTTAAAAAATGGACACTTTATGCTTTTGCTTATCCTTTTTTGTTTCTGACTTTTTTAACCATAATCCTTCCTACTTCAATAACTTCACCGTACATTCAATTTTTTTGGTATGGAATCATAATTATTATTGTATATGAATTAACCATAATCTACAAAGCATTGAAAAATAACCGATTTGGTGCAAAAATACTACTTACTGGTTTTATTTTGGCATTCGTATTTGTCATTCAAGATGTTTTGTATTTTGCCGGAATACTTAATACCGGAAGTCTTATTGATATTGGTTTTTTCTTATTGATAATAACTTGGTCATTTTACCTATCGGCTCGTTTTGCTAATACGCTCAAAGAGAACGAAAACCTAGCCTTTGAATTGTACGATACAAACAAAAATCTCGAAAATTTGGTAAAAGAACGAACTGCCGAAATAAATTTACAAAAAGAAGAAATTTTGAGTCAAGCTGAGCAATTGCAAGTAACTAATAGTAAATTGATTGAGCTAGATTACTACAAAGAAAGCCTAACGCAAATGATAGTGCACGATTTGAAAAGTCCGTTGGGTGTAATTTGCGGAATGCCCGATATATTGCGCGAAGGCGATAATTTGAACTTAATAAAATCGGCAGGAAAGCAAATGCTTGACTTGGTTACCAATATTTTAGATGTTCAAAAATATGAAAACTCTGAAATGAAGCTTCAAAAAGAAGATATTCGTTTAAAGAAAATGGTAGATGAAACTATTGTACATACTCAGTATCTGCACACTAGCAAAAAAATTAATTTCAAAAATCTAATCACAAATGAAGCTTATGCGTATGCCGACAAAGAAATCTTGACCAGAGTTTTTATCAATATCATAACAAATGCCATAAAATATACACGCAGAGATGGCGAAATAGAAATAAATACTATTCAAAGCAATAAAGATATATTAACTATCTACGTAAAAGATAATGGAGCAGGCATTCCGTCAGGTATGCTCAATAAGATTTTCGACAAATATGTGCAGGCTCAAGCAAAAAAAGCAGGGAAAACTCGTTCCACAGGATTAGGTCTAACTTTCTGTAAATTAGCAATAGAAGCTCACAACGGCGAAATTTGGGCTGAATCGGAACAAGAAAAAGGTGCTACTTTTTATTTTACACTCCCTAATATTAAGAAAAGTAGCGTGTTTTAAAAAAATTCCAAAGATTTATGTCTAAAAAAGAAAAAGAACCATTTTTGAAAAAAATAATGGACAAAGAAAAGTAATTTTTGTAAAATAACATAACGTTAATATATGAATACGAATCCTGAAATAAATGTTCAAGAGCTTGATATAAAGTATCTTGACAATAATATTTTGTACTACAAAATAATAGGAGTAGTGAAATTAGAGCATATCAAAATTATAAACGAAGAGCTTAAAAAAGCCATAATAAAAACGGGTGTATCCAAAATTATCACCAACACCATAGATATGAGTGTTATAAGTAAAGAGGCACAAGAATATAATAACCAATACCTTATACCTCTTTGGGAGCAACTTGGCATAAAGTATAATGCCCTTATTCTATCCACAAACGCTTTCGGGCAATGGTCGGCGCAAACGCTTGCCAAAGATTATAAAACTCGCGCCAAGATAGCAGAATCTAAAAATACGTTTCAAGTAGAAATGTTCGATTCGTTAGAAAATGCGTTAAATTGGATTTCGTCAATTGAATAGAAAATTTTGCCTAGTTTTTTTATCTGTCAAAAAACTAGGCAATTACCTAAAAAACTAACACAACTCTCTAGCTCCCTGCATAATAACACTCATGCTTGCGGCTCGTGTCAAATCGGCTTTCTGCGAGTGTGAAATTTTAAATTCGATATGTTTCAATTTAAAATTCTCTTTTTCAAACTGAGCTATATAAGCTTCATTTTCATAAGTATAAAGCGAATTATACAAAGTTAAACTTTCAACTTCGGGTTCATCCATTTCGCCAAATTTATGAATCAACACGTCTTTTCCCATCAAATTCCGCATCATATAACCTTCATTTTCAGCATTATAACTAGCTTCCGATAGATGAATATGTGGCTTCATTTTAAAAGGCGCATCAGCCGTTGGGCAAAAGGTATTGCAGTTAGCACACTCATTGCACCAGTCTCTTATGTTCAGAATTTGATGTGTTTGTTCAACCTGAAATAGCACTTCGTTAGTGAAAACAATTTCTCCATTAATTTGCTCTACTTCAGGTAGTTTATAAAATATTGGTTCTATTTGATATGAAAAATTAGCCAAATTTGGGCACACACTTACACACACATCACACACCTCGTCGCACTGCAAGCAGCGCGAAGCTTCTTCTTGTGCCATTTCGGGAGTTAAACTATTAATAATCAAGTCAAAACCTCGCCTATCTTCAAGTTTTGTTTCGTGTGGTTCAATGCCAAATTTGCGAGTAGCTTTTTTAAGTTTTAAGGTATTTTTATCGTTTATTTTTGGCTCTAATTGGGCTAACTCTCCTTTTGTTTGTGCGGTGCGAAAAATTTCGTGGGCTACTTTTTTTCCATCAGCTATGGCATTAATCAAATTAGCCGCGCCGCGCATAGCGTCTCCGCCTATGTAAACACCCGCAAGTTGAGTTTCGTAAGAGTTTTGCTTTGTTTTAAGATATTGATTTTCAACAAAATCAATATCCAAATCTTGTCCAATAGCGGGAATAAGAGCATCAAGCTCAATATCGTACTGCGAATTTTCCAATTTCACAGCTTCGGCTCTTCCGCTTGCATCGGGCTGTCCGAGCTGCATTTTAGAAACTCTAAGTGCCTTAATTTTACCATTTTCGGCTATCACTTCTTCGGGTGCAGTAAGTTCTAAAATCTCGATACCTTCGTCTATAACAGCTTGAATTTCTTCAAATTCGGCAGGCATTTGCTTTTTGCTTCGGCGATAAATCAGCACAGCTTTTCCGTCTTTTCCGGCAAGCCGCGCAGCCGTTCTAACGGTGTCCATTGCAGTATTTCCGCCGCCAATAACGCCAATTCGTTTGCCAATATTTTTAATTTTGCCAATTTTTACGTCCGCTAAAAACTGTAAAGGTTCAATTACATTTTCTGAATCTATTCCTTTTATATTCAAGCGTTTAGATTTTTGAGCTCCTACCGAAATATAAAGATAATGAGCCTGTTTTCTCAAAATTTCAAAGTTCGATTTGTCAACTTTGTAGTTAAAATGAATCTTCACGCCAAGTGCAACAATACGCTCAATATCAGAGTTAAACGAATCTTCATTTAATCTAAAAGCCGGAATTGCGCCTGCCACCATGCCGCCGGCTTTTTGTTTTTGCTCATAAATGGCAACTTCAAAGCCCGCTAATGCCAAGAAATACGCTGCCGACAAACCCGATGCCCCCGCTCCTATTATATTTATTTTCAGTCCATTAGGCTTTGCTTTGGTAAGTTGAAAATTACCAGGATTTTGCTCTGCTACAAATCGCTTAACTTCTCTGATTAACAATGAATTATCGTAATTAATGCGTGTACATTTCGTCTGACACAAATGGTCGCAAACCATTCCAGTAGAACTAGGAAACGGATTTGTTTGCATAATTGCCTGAAAAGCAAGCTCATACTCGCCTCTTGCGGTATGGTACATATACGTAGGAATGTCTTGTTCCGTAGGGCAAGTTCCCACGCAAGGGGCAGCAATGCAATCAAAATCAGAGAGTTTCCGAGTTGTTTTTATACTAGGTGTTCTAAAATTTGTGCGTTTGTAAGCTTTATTTTGGAGCACTTCGTCGGCATATTTATTCAAATTAAGCAAACTTCCTGAAATTAAATCATTTAACTGACTTTTTCGCAAAACCAATTCATGCGAATCAGCAGCTTTATATTTTTCAAATTCAGCCTCAATTGCACTAATATATTGCTTTAAACGCGTGTAACCAGCGGGTTTTAGAATATCTGACGAAACTGTAACTGTCGAAATTCCACAACTCAAAATATCCGCCACATTAAAAGCATCGGCACCGCCAGCGAAAGAAATATCGAGCGTTCCGGCAAATTCATTTTGCAATTTTCGCGCTACATTTATGCTAATTGGGTGCAAGGCTCGCCCGCTCATGTACATCATGTTTTCGCTAAAAATATGCTTTATATTATTGGATTCCAATGTATTAGTTAGCTTCAAACCAAAAAACACGTTTTCTTCTTTGGCTGCATTTCTCAAATTTTTTATTATCGAAAGGCTATCTGGATATTTCAAATCGTGTTCAAAAGCTAAATCGGGCACAACAGTTTCAAAACCAAGCTTTTCGTTCAAAATATATCTTAAATTTTCTGCGCCTAGCAAAGTTGGGTTTAATTTAATTAACGTATTAATTTTCTTTACTTTAATTAAATACATTCCTATTTCTTCAATTTCGTTTGCAGGGCAACCGTGCATGGTAGAAAGTGTAATATTGTCCGAAATTTTAGCAGGAATATTCAAATGTGCAACTTCTGGGTAAATTTCTTTTATCTCATTGATTTTCAATGCTAATTCAGCCGAAGCATCGTTCATTTTTTCAAAAAACCATTGTACGTTTTCTTTCAAAATTCCTTCCATGTTATAACCCACACTCATGTTGAAAATTGTAGCAACTGGCTTGTTTCCAAATAGTTTGTGGTTCAAAATGTGAATCAAAATCCAAGCATTCAAATATTCATCAAACGACTGGTGAATCTTCAATTCTTGCGACCATTCGCAATTATAACCCTCGTCTTGCATGTCGATACAAGGCTTTGCAACTTCCAATTCATCAAGGGTTTGAATTGTTTTCAACTCAATATAACGCGCTCCGCAAAGCCAAGCAGCCACTATGTTTTGCGACAACTGCGAGTGAGGTCCTGCAGCGACACCAATTGGCGTATCTAACTGTTGTCCAAAGCGTTGCAATTTCAATTTATTTTGAGCCTCAGGCACAAACCACAAGGATTTATGTATTCCAAGAATTTGATTTTCAGACTTTAACACAAGATTTAAGAGCTTTTTCAAACTCGTAGGAAAGAATTTATCAGACATTTTTATATAGTTTTTGGTTTTAATTTCTATTTTTTTAAACGCAAATTTCTTTTACCATACTTAGATATTGAATTGCTTACAAATATAAAAAAGAAAATGAAAAGCTCAAAATTATATTTGTAACAAAATAACTAATTAACTAAAAACCAATATTTTAAGTAAGATAAATTCAATTATAGTTTCTCTAAAAAAGCGATTTAAAAAAAAATTCTAAAAGCAAAATCATTGATAGCGTAACTTGCTAGAGAACTAAATTCTACAAGTAGCAAAATTGAGTAATTCTGAAGATATTCTAATAACAAATTATTACATTGCTAATTTGTTTTTTTATCACAAAAACTTGAAAAAAAATTGATTTTAGCCAACTTTTTTTGAAAAATTACCTATTCTAAAGTATCAATTTTTAAGAGAATAACAATAATTTATTTTTTTCAAACCTATTTATGATATTTAAACAATTAAAAAACAAGTTGTTATGAGAATTTATCAAAAAAAAGAAAAAAAATTCAAAAAAAATTAAGGGCTACTTAAAATCTAAGTGTTTTAATTGTATAGAAAGCTAAAAAAAGTGTTTCTTTAAAGTTTTTTTTAATATTTAATGGTTCGTAAAAACATTAAAATCAAAAACTTTAATATATAAAGATTCACAGTTTAAAACAAAAGCTACATGAAACAAAAATTGAATAAAAATTTATTTGCGCGGTTTTATTGGGACATTATTTCCGAAAATGAAAAAGATGAAGTTTTTAACTCCATCGAATCGGTTGAGATGCTCGAAAAAGAGTGGAATGAAACAAATAAAGTATTGGAAACTAATAATTTAGAAGAAATTAAGCGCAAAATTGATTTGCAACTGAACTCTGAAAAAGCAAAATTTTCAATTTTTAAAAATCGTTTTCTTCGCTATGCTGCAATTTTTACAATTCCACTGCTGCTTGGTGCAATTTATTATTATACAGCTATTTACAATTCAAAGACCGAATTAGTTTGGCTTGAGAAAAAAACAATGCGCGGGGAGCGTATCGAATTTATTTTGCCTGACGGGTCGGCAGTAAGCTTAAACTCCGATTCTAAAATCATTTATCCTCAAGAGTTTGAAGAAAATTTGAGAGAAATAAAACTTGAAGGCGAGGCGTATTTTGAAGTCAAAAAAAACAAGCAAAAGCCTTTTGTAGTAAAAACAAAGAAGTTAAATATTAAAGTATTAGGCACTGTTTTTAATATAAAATCGTATGAATCTGATTCGTTTATAGAAACAACTCTTTTGAGTGGAAAAGTAAGTGTAGAGGTAAAAAATAACGAGGATAAAATATACCGAAAAGCAATTTTAACCCCTAATCAGCAAGCCAAATATTATACAGAAAGTAAAAATTTAGTGCTCGATAAAGTAGATGTAAACCGCTTTGTATCTTGGAAACAAGGCAAGTTAATCATCGAAAATAAATCGTTTATTGAAGTTTGCCGAGAACTAGAACGGAGGTATGATGTTGATATTTATTTAGAAAAAACATTGCATGAAAAATACTTCTATACTTTTACAATTACTAATGAACAAATAGACGAAATTCTGAATAATTTAAAAAGAATTACGGAGTCGTTAGTGATTAAATACGAAAATAAAAAAATTCATATTTCAGAAAATAAATCCTCAAAAAAAAATAAAAATAAATAAAATAAAAAAAACGTTGTTTAATTAAACCATAAAACTTTATGAAAAATAAAAAATTTACCCCCTTTAAGTTTAAGCTCAAGCTTCCAAATTTCTCCTTTTTAATCAAAGGGATTTTTGTATTTTTGATGCTAAGTTATGGCAGTTTGTCAGCAACAAATAACTATGCACAACAAACAAAACTAAGTATAAATCTTACAAATACGAGCTTAAAGAAAGCATTGTCGGAAATAGAACGAAAATCGGAATTTTATTTCATGTACAACAATTCACTAATAGATACCAAGCAAAAAGTGAATGTAAAGGCAGTAGAATCAAGCATTGTTGATATTCTAAACCAACTATTTAAAGGTACCGACATAAGCTACGAACTAATTAATAAACAAATAATTCTGTATCCCAAAGCAATTATAAAATCAACGCTTAATACACCACAAGAGAATATAAAAATTACCGGAAAAGTTTATGATTCGAATGACGAAAGCTTACCCGGAGTTTCTATTGTTGAGAAAGGAACACAAAATGGAACACTAAGCGATGCAAATGGATATTTTGAAATTGAGGTTCCATCTAAAAATACCGTTTTAGTTTTTTCATTTCTTGGTTTCAAAACTCAAGAAATTGCAGTTGAAGAAGCAAGTAACCCACTATCAATTAAGATGATAGAGTTTAACATGAGCATAGATGAAGTGATTGTAGTAGGCTACGGAGTTAGCAGCAAAAAACTATTGACCGGTTCTGTCGAAAACATCAACTCCGAAGAACTTCAAGAAACTGCCTCGTATAGCTTAGAAGGTGCTTTAAATGGGAAAGCCTCTGGAATTCAAATACTTCAAAACTCAGGAACACCAGGTTCGGCTATTGGCATCAAAATTAGAGGAACTGCTTCTATCTACTCTGGAACTCAACCACTTTATGTAATTGACGGTGTGCCAATGACAACCGGAAATTATAGCCAAATAGGCTTTGGCGGGCAAGGAATTGACGCAAGCATGGACATAAATCCCAACAATATTGAATCGATAACAATATTAAAAGATGCCTCAGCTTCAGCTATTTATGGTGCAAGAGCAGCCAATGGCGTTATTTTAATTACCACCAAAAAAGGAAAAGCCGGAAAATCGGCGATTAGTTTTCGTTCGTACTACGGTTTTCAAAAAGAATGGAAACGCCTTGATTTAATGGACGCTACACAATGGAAAGAATATGTTAGCACATTTAATCCTTCATTCGTAACGAATCTTACAACTAATTATAACACAAACTGGCAAGAAGAGGTTTTTGAAGTTGCGCCTATGAGCAACAACGAACTCTCATTTAGCGGCGGAAACGACAAAACATTGTTCTATATTTCAGTAGGTTATCTAAACCAAGAAGGAATTTTAATCGGAACTGGTTATAAAAAGTTTTCGCTCCAAACCAATGTAGAACACAAATTAAATGATAAACTAAGTCTCTCATTTAGAAATAGTTTGACAAATTCATCAAACGACCGTGTGCGCGGTGACGAGGAGATAGACGGAGTATTGCCCAATGCTATTTCGTTACCTCCCATTTATCCGGTTTACGATGAATTAGGAAATTATTCAGAGAATGGATATTTTTCAAATCCTGTGGCAACAGCCTTAGAATCAACAACGGAGGCATTAACAGTAAGAAATATGTCGAGCCTAGAATTTACTTATAAAATTGCAGAAGGCTTAACACTTCGCAATCAATGGGGTTTGGATTATTACAACTTGCACGAACGCCGTATTGAGCCTACTACCACTCGCTTAGGTGCGCAATCAAACGGAATGATTATCGAAGGTCGCTCAAATGTATCGAAAACATCTCAACAATTACTTTTAAATTATGATAAAAAAATAGGAGATATTCATAATTTTGAGTTTCTTTTAGGATATAGTTTTGAAATAATAAAAAAACGTTACAGTTACATTTATGCAACAAATTTTCCTTCTGTTTATCCTGAATACATAAATTCGGCAGGAAATATTGAACAAGCCGAAACAGATGCAATTGACGAAGGAATCATATCTTATTTTGGTAGAGTAAAATACAATTTAGCTGATAAATATTTATTAGAATTTAGCTTACGTGCCGATGGTTCGTCGAAGTTTGGTTCTAACAACCGCTATGCTATGCTTCCCGCGGTTTCTGTGGCTTGGCGTGTTATTGAGGAATCATTTATGGCAAATCAGAGAATTTTCAGCGATTTGAAAATGAAAGTGGGCTATGGGCTAACTGGAAATGACCAAATTGGTAATAATCGCTATCAAAATCTATACATAACTGGTGTAAATTACAATAGCTTGCCAGGTTTAGCACCAAAACAGATTCCAAATCCAGATTTGAAATGGGAAACAACATCAAATTTCAATTATGGCATTGATTTGGAATTTTTAAAAGGCAAAATTGGCATTTCTGCTGAGTATTATTACAATCTCACTACCGATTTACTACTTCCAAGACCACTTCCTGGTAGTTCTGGATTCACTACCTACATGACAAATGTGGGTTCAATCGAAAACAAAGGCTACGAATTTACAGTAAATACCACAAATATCGACAAAGAATTGAAATGGACAAGCAGTTTCAACATTTCATTTAACAAAAATAAAGTGTTAGAATTGTACAACGACCAGCCAATTTATTCGACCTCGCGTGGCAACAATGCAATTATAGCCGGACAGCCACTAGGCGTTTTCTATATGTATGAATCAAAAGGAGTTGACCCTTCAACAGGCGATTTAGTTTTGACCGATTTTAATAACGACAATCTAATAAATGCAAATGACCAATTTGTAGTAGGTGATCCAAACCCTTTATTTACAGGCGGTTTAACCAACTCTATTTCCTACAAAGGATTCGATTTTAGACTGTTCGTTCAATTTTCATATGGAAATGATATTTACAACGGAACTCGCCAATACTTAGAAAATAATGCTTACGGAGAATCTGATAATCAACTAGCTACCGTTCTTACACAATGGAAAAACGTGGGAGATATTACCCAAATTCCTCGTTTTGGTGGAACATACAACAACCGAAAATCGACTCGTTACATGGAAGATGGCTCATACCTTCGCTTAAAAGAAGCTACTTTGGGATATAATTTTCCTCAAGCATTACTCGATAAACTAAAAGGCATCTCTAATATTAAAGTATATGTAAAAGGTCAAAATCTATTTACTCTCACTCAATATCAAGGTCTTGACCCAGAAGTAAACTACGATGGACAAGGTTTTGAATTTGGAATGGGAACTGATTTTTTCACTTTTCCACACCCAAGAGTTATTTTATTTGGAGCAAACATCGACTTTTAATTGCATAATTAAATCGATTTTATTTTGTAATTAATATTATCAAAATTTAGATTTAATTAAATAAATTTTAAAAAACAATAAGATTAAAATTAAGAAATACAAAAAATAGATATGAAAACAAAAATAATTTTCATTTTAAATTTCTTCGCTCTTATTTTATTTCAGTCATGCGAAATTCTTGAAGTAGAAGCCTACGACTCTATAGCTGGCGAAGAGGTTTTAACCTCCAAAAAAGGTTTAGATGGCTCGTTGATAGGAGCTTATAACTCATTACAATCGGGTTCGATAGCTACCGATGCAATTGTTTTTGCCGATTTAGCAGCAGACAACCTCATTGCAAGAGGCAGCAAATTAGAGTATCGAGAAGTGAGCGAAAATAGTATTCAAGCCTCAAATGCCTACGTAACCTCGCTATGGAATGCCTCCTATCGAGGAATTAATCTGGTAAATTATATCATCGAAGGAATAAGTAGCGTAAAAGGAATTAGTGAAGCTGAAAAGAATAACTATTTAGCACAATGCCACTTTTTACGGGCATTTCACTATTTCAATTTGGTTCGTTACTTTGGTAATATTCCCAAGAGAGTAAAACCGATTTCCGATGCAAGCCCAGAAACCTTATCGATTCCGGTTTCGCCACAATCAGAAATTTATTCACTCATTATCAGCGATTTACAAATAGCAGAACAATATCTAGTAGGCAGAGGAAATTCGGTTTATGCAAATCAAGGTGCTGCAAAAGCCTTATTAGCAAAAGTTTATCTCTACCAAAAAGATTGGGCAAAAGCAGTACAAAAAGCAGACGAAGTGATAGCCATGGGATATACTTTAGAAATGAGTAATTACGCATCAATTTTCAATGAATCGTTTAATAATCAAGAAATTATATTCCAAATTGATTTTGCAAACTCACAAGATGCTACAAATTTGATGAACGATTGGCTTACTCCTGTTGGACGATTTGAAGTAGCAGTATGGAAAAATTTGAGTAGAACACAAACATTAGCCACCGATTTTGAATCGGGCGACCTTCGCAAAAACTCAACAGTCAAATATTACGTAGGCTCAAAAGGCGACGATTGGTATTGCGCCAAATACACTGATAATGTGAAAAATAAAGACAATATCATCATTTTACGACTTGCCGAAATGTATTTAATCAAAGCCGAAGCTTCAAATGAAATAAACTATATAGCTAACGGTGAAGCATTTACTGCACTCAATAAAATACGAAACAGAGCGGGTTTGGCTAACTTAAGCTCAACAACAATAACCAATCAAGCAGAATTCCGATTAGCAATTGAAAAAGAGCGTAATTTGGAGTTAGCCTTTGAAGGAAATCGGTTGTTTGACCTTAGACGCACCGACCGTATAAATCAAGTTTTACCGGATATTGGAACGTTAAAAGAAGCGGGTTGGTATTTTCCTATCCCACAGTCCGAAATTGATACAAATGACGGTATTTAATTGATAAAAAAATAGTTATAATTTAAAATTAATTCCTTTAAAATACATTCAACTTTTTAGAAATTTAATAATTAATCAAGTGTTTTATCAAAAAAATAAAACTTAAATAATTACATAGTTATGAAAAAAAATCGAATCATTCGTTTATTCTTAGGATTAGCCCTAATTTTTAATTTTGTAGCTTGCGAAAAAGAATCCGAAACTCCGGAAGCAAGCGTTGTAGCAAAATTTTCGTTAACATCAAGCAATAATTTTATAGCTCCGTCAGAAATAACATTTATAGACGAGTCGATTGTTCCAACTAATGCAGGAACAGCAACTTACGCATGGGATTTTGGCGATGGAAGCCCAGTTTCAAATGAAAAAGCACCTAAGCATACTTACAGTGCTACTGGTACTTTTACCGTAAAACTTACAATAACTTCAAATGTAAAAGCCGCAGAATTTACATTAGACATCATTATAAAATCAGGCGAACTATTTACAGAAAACTTTGAAAGTTTTAATACTGCTGGCGACAATTTACCCTCCTCTTGGGTAGTAATTAACAACGATGCCAGCGTACCTGACGATTCTGAATTCTTTGATAAAGCATGGAAAGTTTACAAAAGTTCACGCTTTGGAACTGGCGGAAGCAACGTAGCAGCAGCAACCTCTTGGAATGTTGACGCTGCAGTTGGAGCCGACGACTGGATGATTTTACCTGGTATAAACATTGTAAATAATACTTTTTTAAATTGGCAATCGATGTCTTTAACCAAATCTGGAAACTATCTCGATGATTATGAAGTATATATATCTACTACCACACAAGATATTGCTGGTTGCAAAGCTACAACAGGAAAAATGATAAAATCGGTAACACAAGAGCAAGCAAGCCAAATTGCAACAAATCCGGGCGCAGGTCCTCAAACTCATGAGGTGAACTTATCCGAGTTTAACGGAAAAAAAGTATATATCGCATTTCGCCTCAAAACTCCAGCACCTGGTGGCGATGAGCTTGGTATTGACAACATTAAAGTGTATATAAAATAATTCTACTTCTAATCTAGTACTTTTTGCTATTCCTTGAAGTACAAGCGTAAGTTGGTTTGCCCGAAATAGTGTAATCAAATATAAATTATTCTAAGCAGAGCAAAAAAACATCAGCGTTTGTAATTTCAAGGATAGCTATTTTTTTATCATGAATACCTATAAATTTTATTTTATGAAAAAAATATACTCCCTTTTAATATTCATAATCTTTATAAATTATTATTGTTTTTCTCAAAATGGAAAACTGCTTTTAATAGGTGGAGGTTCTGAAAAAGAAACAAATAATAGCTGGAATAGTAAAGCATACAAATGGGCTATCGATAAATCGGCAAATAAAAAAGTGGCAATTATTGCATTTGGAACTTCAACATCATGGCTTCCCGATTATTTTGTAGCAAAATGCGGTGCAGCTTCAGCCGTAAATTTCGACATAAGTACCAATGAAATAGCCAATTCTCAATCTACTTACGATGCTTTGATGACTTACGATGTTCTCTTTTTGAAAGGTGGAGACCAATATAACTATTATAACATTTACAAAAATACTAAAACACACCAAGCCTTAGCTGACAAATTCAATTCGGGAGGTGTTATTTGTGGAACGTCAGCCGGCTTAGCTATCCTTTCCGAAATTGTTTACACAGCTCAAAATAGCTCTGCCTACCCCGACGAATGTTTAAAAAATCCTATGAATTCCGATATAACACTTGCCAATGATTTCTTGGGCTATTTTCCTGATTATGTGTTTGATACACATTTTACAATTCGCGCACGCTTTCCACGTCTCTTGGCTTTTATGGCAAATTGGAAATTTACTAAAAATGAGAATATTAGAGGCTTAGGTGTTGACGAAATGACTGCAATGGCAATTGATGAAAATAAAGTAGGAACAGTTTTCGGAATTGGTTCGGTAAATATTTACAAGGCATTTTCTAACACAACCTTTTCGCAAAATAAAACAAAATTAATTGCTGATTCAGTGAATATTATACAACTTTTACAAGGTTGTACATACAATTTTAATACTTCTGAAATTACTGGTTTTTCGCAAAAAACAACACCTGAAATTATAAAAGAAGATGGAAATTACACCATCTTGGCAAGTGGAAGCAATAATTTAAGCGAAAACACTGCATTTTTAAATGATTTTGCAACAATTTGTGGAAATATTTCTGACCAAATTTTAATTGTAACCGGAAGCAATCAAAATGTAGCAAATGAATTTAAACTAGCACTTAATAACTTGGGAGCAAATAATGTAGCTATTTTTTCGGCTCTTTCTATCAATTCAAACAACGAAACGTTCAAAAATACAATTTCACAATCAAAAAAAATCTTATTTCTAGAAAATAATTATACCGATTTATTTAATTTCATTTCGTCTGGAACTGTCGGCGAAGCATTATCAAAAAAAATACAAGAAAATATAATTACTGCTTTTGTTGGCGACAATAGTCGATTCATTGGTCATACGGTTGTAGAGAATTATTTGACAATCGACGCCGCTTATAAAGGAAATATAATACTCAAAGAAGGCTTTAAGTTATTGAAAACAACTGCAATAATACCAAATATGTTTTTAAATGCCGATTATTATGAAAATACAGCATCTTCGCTTCCTTACTCCATGATTTACAACAAATTAACTTATGGAATATGGCTTAATAAAAACAACTATTTCAAATATAAAGCAAACTCCGAAAATAAACCATTTTTGTATGCGTATGGCAATTCGCCAGTAATGATTTTAAAAAATAAAGGCACAAATTCTGGATTTTCTCAGCAAACAGCTTATGGAGACGATACTAACAAAAATCCTAATTTTGCAGGCTTTGAAAGCATGACCTTATCGCTTATCGACGAGTCAATTCCTTATCAATTAGGCGAAATGGTTGATTTATCGAGTATTAGCACTCCTGAAAAAAGCAAGTCATTTTTTACTATTTCATATTTTAATAATCAAATAGCTATTCAAACAATTAAAGAAAAATATCAATTTTCACTTTATAATTTATCCGGTAAAATCATCTTATCAAAAGCCTTATCTGGTGATGAAAGTTTTCCGGTAAATATTGCAAAAGGACTCTACCTTGCAAAGTTTAATGTTGAAAAAGAACAACGCATTGAATGCAAAAAAATAATAATCCCGTAAAAATATAGATATATGTTATTAATAACCAACGCAGATGTTTACGCACCTTGCTACATTGGAAAGAAAGATATTTTAGTAGCAAATGAAAAAATTGTAGCCATAAAAGACAAGATATCAAGTAATTCGCTAAAGCAATTTGACATAAAAATAGTTGATGCGAAAGGAAAAAAACTCATACCGGGCTTAATTGATGCACATGTACACATAGCAGGTGCAGGAGGCGAAGGCGGACCTATGAGCCGAACCCCTGAAATTCAGCTCAGTCAAATGATTTTAGGCGGTGTAACTTCGGTTGTTGGCTGTTTAGGTACAGATGGTGTAACTCGCTCTCCTTTAAGTGTTTTGATGAAAGCAAAAGCGCTCAAGCAAGAAGGAGTTTCGGCATGGATTTATACAGGCTCATATCAAGTGCCTACACCAACAATTACAGGTGATGTAGCTAAAGATTTAGCAATAATTGATGAAGTAATAGGAATTGGCGAAATAGCCCTTTCCGACCATAGAAGCTCGTGTCCCACTGTAAATGAACTAATTAGAATAGTATCGCAGGCTCGTGTGGGTGGCATGCTTGGAGGGAAAGCCGGAATTGCAAATATACACATGGGCGATGCAAAAAAACCGTTTCAACCGATAATTGATGCCGTAGCAAAAAGCGAATTAAAATTCAAACAATTTCTACCAACACATTGCAACAGAAATCATTATATCTTTGAAGATGCAAAAAAATATGGAAAAGAAGGATACATTGATTTAACAGCTTCGTCGTATCCATATTTTCCGGAATACGAAATAAAACCATCAAAAGCAATTGCCGAATTACTTAATAGTGGCGTTCCAATAGAAAATATTAATATGACGTCAGATGGGATTGGCTCATTACCCGATTTTGACGAAAAAGGGAACTTAATTCGCCTCGAAGTAGGACTTCCAAAATCCATTTTCGATGAAATGCGCGACACTGTATTAATTGAAAAAATACCACTCGAAATTGCCCTAAAAGTTATTACTTCTAATCCGGCTGAAATTTTAAAATTAACCAATAAAGGGAAAATTGAAATCGGAAAAGATGCCGATTTTGTGCTATTGAACCCCGATTTTTCAATAAACAGTGTTTTTTCTCGTGGCAGCATAATGCTGAAAAATAACATTTTAATAAAAAAAGGAACTTTCGAATAACTATTTTTCCTTTTTTTAAGCAAAAACTTAATTTATTATCATAATTTTAGTATTTTTGTTTTTGATAAAATAACATACTTTTTTCAAAACCTCACAGCTTTTCCTTTGGAAAATAAATTAATAGAAACAGATTTTGATTTACTCGAACGTCTAAAAAAAGATGACAATAAAGCCTTTGAAATTCTGTATTTTAAATACGGTTCAAAGCTTTATTATTTTGCTTACAAATACCTAAAAACTAAAGAAGATGCAGAGGGACTTGTTCAAGATATTTTTGCAAAAATATGGGAAATTCGCAAAAAACTAAATAGCCAACAATCATTTAGCTCCTTTTTATTTACAATTGCAAAAAATTCTATTTTTAATAAACATCGCAAAAAATTAAATGAAAATGCTTATAGAGAACACCTAAAAATTTATTTTGATGAAATTTATGACAAGACAGAAAATGATATTATTTTATCAGACATGAAAAAGCGTATAGATAAATGTGTTGCAAAATTTCCTACAAAGCGAAAAGAAATTTTTGTTTTAAGCAGAGAAGATGGCTTATCATACAAAGAAATATCAGAAAAATTAAATATTTCAGAAAAAACAATAGAAAGTCATATCCGATTGGCATTAAAAGAGTTACGAGCAGCTTTAAGCAATGAAATATTATTTCCTCTTTTATTTTGCATCTCACTTTTAAATGAATATCTATAAAAATTCACGTCTTTTTTAAGGGCATGTAGTACTTAAAGTGTTTTAAATAATATAAGGCAAGATTTTACTCAATTTTTGCTAAATAGTGTTAGGATGAAAACAGCATATTATAAGATATTTTAAAATAGCGCAAAATATGAATTTTCTTTCCGACACTAAATAAACAATCAAACTAAGTATAATACATTCTATATCAAATGAAAAAGACTTCAATACTTATTCTTTTATCTCTAATTTTAAGCTTATTTTCATGTAAAAAAACTGAAAAAAAACAAACAAATTCAGCCGAAATTAAGCAAGGAAAATTATTTATCATAGGTGGAGGAAAACGCTCAAAAAAACTAATCTGGAGCTTAATAGAAATATCAACCTTAGACAAAGGCGGTTATGGCATCGTCCTACCCATGGCAAGCGAATCAATTGATACTGCGTCTTTTTACTCGTGTAAACAATTTATCGATTTGGGTATAAATAATATATCTTCGATGAATTTTGAAACAAACAACGACATGACAAAGTCAAAATTAGATTCAATAGAAAATGCCAAGTTAATTTATATTTCTGGTGGCGACCAAAATAAATTTATGAAAATTGTAAAAAATACCAAATTACATACAGCTATAAAGCAAGCCTATAAAAATGGCGCAACTATAGCTGGCACAAGTGCTGGCGCCGCAGTGATGAGTAAAAAAATGATAACTGGTAACGAACTGAAGCACAAAGAATATACTGGCGATTATAGAACTATCGAAGCCAATAATATACAAATAGGCGAAGGTCTTGGGCTATGCAACTCAATTATAGTGGATCAGCATTTTGTAAAGCGAATGAGAATGAATAGACTAATAACCACTTGCTTAGAAAACCCATTAGAAATTTGTGTTGGAATAGACGAGGCAACAGCAATCCTCATACAAAATAAAAAAGTAACAATACTAGGTGAAAGCCAAATTATTGTTTTAAAACATATTACAGCCGAAACTAAAATAGTAAACGGTCTTTTGGGTGCAGAAAATATACAGCTTAGTGTTTATTTGCCTGGTGATAATTTCACCTTACAAGATTTTAAAAAATAATTTTAAGCATTAATTTTAAAATTAAAAATATATTTATTCATAAAAAAAATAGAAGACTTTAAGACAAATTCAATATTTAATTATTATAAAAAATACATAAATAAATATAAAAAATAGGTAAAATTTATTTTATAAAAGCTAAAAAAATGAAGAAAAAAAGAAATATACCACATACTTATGTCATTGTTTTTACTATAATTGTAATTTCGGCAATTCTAACATGGATTATTCCGGGCGGTAGTTTCGACCGAGAAAAAATTTCGGTAGGTGGAACAGAGCGCGAGGTGATAGTAAATAATTCATTCCATTATACCGAAAATAATCCACAGACGATTGAAATTCTTTCGGCATTTTTTGATGGCTTTGTAAATACATCAAACATCATTGTTTTTATACTAATAATAGGTGGAGCATTCTGGATAATGAACGAAAGCAAATCAATAGATGTAGGGATTTATTCCTTTCTTTCATTTTCTAAAAAACTAGAAAACAACAAATTAATAAAACCAATAGGCGTTGATAATATCATTATAACTCTCATTATGCTCATGTTTAGCCTATTTGGTGCTATTTTCGGAATGAGCGAAGAAACTATTGCATTTGTTATCATCTTTATCCCTTTATCTATCAGCATGGGTTATGATTCAATTGTTGGAGTTTCAATGTGTTTTGTAGCAGCAGGTTTAGGATTTGCTGGAGCGTTGCTCAATCCTTTTACAATCGGAATAGCTCAAGGGTTATCAGATATTCCTCTGTTTTCAGGAATTGAATATAGAGTATTTTGTTGGTTAGTAATCAATATTGTAGGTTTTTCTTACATCTTAAACTATGCACGAAAAGTAAAGAAAAATCCTGAAACATCAATAGTTTACACCGATGATGCTTATTGGCGTGAAAAAGGAAATTCAGATATCGAAACTACAAAATTTCATACACCCAAAAGTGCTTGGTTTAGCTTTGCATTTATTACCGTAATATTTTTAATTTATTCGTATTTATTTCCGTTTTCTGAGTTAAAAATTGGAAAATCAGTGAGTATTTTCCCTGTCTTCCCTATTTTGACCGGATTATTTATTCTATTGAGTATTGTATCCTTGCGAAAATCAGTACATTTTTTTATACTAAACATTTTATTATTTACTATTTTTTTATTACTAGTAGGCGTTATGGCGTATGATTGGTATGTGAAAGAAATAGCCTCTTTATTTTTAGCAATGGGTTTGTTATCAGGTATATCAATGAATTATTCTGCAAATAAGATAACAACGGATTTTATCACTGGTGCAAAAGACATTATGTCGGCAGGCTTAGTAGTTGGACTTGCAGGAGGAATAATTGTGGTGCTACAAGATGGTCAAATTATAGACACATTACTTTACTATATGTCTCAGTCGATGAGCGATTTTGGAAAAATTGCTTCCGTAAGTATGATGTATCTTTTCCAAACACTTTTAAACCTCGCAATTCCATCGGGAAGTGCCAAAGCTGCGCTTACAATACCTATTATGTCGCAATTCTCTGATTTGATTGGTGTTTCGAGACAAGCAACTGTGATGGCATTCCAACTAGGCGATGGTTTTACCAATATGATTACGCCTACATCGGGCGTTTTAATTGGTGTTTTGGGAGTTGCACGCATTCCTTACGAAAAATGGGTAAAATGGGTTGCTCCATTTATGGCAATTTTAATTATTCTAGGGTTACTTTTATTAATACCAACTGTAACAATGGATTTGAAAGGATTTTAAGGAAAAAATAATCTCAACAAGTTATCATTTTATATATCAAAATTTCATAATATAAATAGCTAACTACCTCATTCATAGAGAATATTTGTTGTAAATTATTTCAATTTCATTTAAAATAAAATAATAAGGTTAAATATGAAGTTTTATTCAGTTTTTATTAAGGTTTAAGCATAGAGAAAAAAGTATAAAAAAAATACAAACTTTAGCATAAAAGCACTAAAAAAACAACAAATTTAACCTTATTCAATTCTAAAAAATTACAATATATTTTTTTAATAGCACAACAAGTATGAGTCTTAAAATAAATAGTGAACCAAAATTTATGGTCTATTTTGTTTTACTAAGTACTTAAAAATATTATGCACAAATTAGCAAACTTTAATATTGAATTGCTCTAAAATACGACATTTTGTCTGTATTTGTAAAAAAACTACGTCAAAATAGCAGTTTAATTTGATGCTTTAAAAATAATAAAACCCTATAAATTTGAAAATTAATTGATTACCTGAAAGAGTATAAAAAAGGGCAAATTTTTTGAATACTATTTTTTGAAAAGAAAATTCAATTTTTACAAATTAAAAAAAATATGAACTTCGAGAAATTTACCATAAAAGGACAAGAAAGCATTCAACAAGCAATGAATGTTGCACAAAGTAATGGGCAACAAGCAATTGAAAACGCCCATCTGCTAAAAGGGATTTTTAATTCTGCCGAAAGCATTGTATCTTTTCTATTCAAAAAATCGTCGGTAAATCAAGCAAATATAGAAAAAATACTGGATAGTATAATCTCCTCTTACCCAAAAGTTTCGGGTGCAGAGCCTTATTTATCGCGCACTGCCAACGAAACCATTTTGAATGCACAAAAAATAGCCAAGGATTTAAAAGACGACTTCGTTTCTATCGAGCATCTTTTATTGGCTCTGGTGGACGGAAGCGATGCGACTTCTAAAATGCTAAAAGACAGTGGGTTGAATTTCAATGAATTGAAACAGGCTATTTTTGAACTTAGAAAAGGGAGCAAAGTAAACTCGCAAACCGCCGAAGATACCTATAACTCGCTGAATCGCTTTGCAATAAACCTTAATGAAATGGCACAAAGTGGCAAATTAGACCCCGTAATAGGGCGAGATGACGAAATTAGGCGCATTTTGCAAATTTTATCACGGCGCACAAAAAATAATCCAATTTTGATAGGTGAACCTGGAGTTGGTAAAACTGCTATTGCTGAAGGAATTGCACATAGAGTAATTTCTGGCGATATACCCGAAAACTTAAAAACAAAACAATTTTACTCGCTCGACATGGGCGCACTTATAGCGGGCGCAAAATACAAAGGAGAATTTGAAGAACGCTTAAAGTCTGTAATTAAAGAAGTTATAGCTTCCGAAGGCGAAATTATTCTGTTCATAGATGAAATTCATACGCTCGTGGGCGCAGGCAAAAGCGAAGGTGCAATGGACGCAGCGAACATATTAAAACCGGCATTAGCACGTGGCGATTTGCGCGTAATTGGCGCAACTACACTAAGCGAATATCAAAAATATTTTGAGAAAGACAAAGCGCTCGAACGTCGTTTTCAAACGATACAAGTATCTGAGCCTGATACAATTAGTGCAATTTCTATTTTACGTGGCTTGAAGGAACGCTACGAAAATCACCACAAAGTGCGAATCATGGACGAAGCAATTATTGCCTCTGTCGAACTTTCGGAGCGTTACATTAGCAACCGTTTTTTGCCCGACAAAGCAATTGATTTGATTGACGAAGCGGCAGCAAAATTGCGCTTAGAAATGAACTCGGTGCCCGAAGAAATTGATGAAATTGAACGCAAATTGAAACATCTTGAAATAGAAAAAGCGGCAATAAAAAGAGAGAAAAATACTGAAAAACTTTCTGAAATAGCTGAAAAAATCACTCATCTGCAAGTAAAAAATGCAGAAATGCGAGCGAAGTGGGAAAACGAGAAATCGATAATCAATGGATTGCAACAAAATAAGCAACTCATTGAAGATTACAAACTTGAAGCAGAAAAAGCAGAAAGAAATGGCGATTATGGAAAAGTAGCCGAAATTAGATATGGAAAAATAAAAGAAGCCGAAGCTAGAATTGAAGAATTTAAAAAGCAATTATCTAATTTTCAAGCAGATAATCCTTTAATAAAAGAAGAAGTAACCGCTGAAGATATTGCAGAAATTGTTTCGCGCTGGACAGGAATTCCAATCAACAGAATGCTCAAAAGCGAAATGGAAAAATTGCTGCATTTGGAACAAGAATTGCACAAACGCGTTGTAGGTCAAGAAGAAGCAATTTCGGCTTTGGCTGATGCTGTGCGCCGAAGTAGAGCAGGCTTGCAAGACGCAAAACGTCCGATAGGCTCGTTTATCTTTCTGGGAACCACAGGAGTAGGAAAAACAGAATTGGCAAAAGCTTTAGCCGAAGTTTTGTTTGACAACGAGAATCAAATGACTCGCATCGATATGTCTGAATATCAAGAGCGTCACGCAGTTTCGCGCTTAATTGGTGCGCCTCCAGGCTACATAGGCTACGATGAAGGCGGACAACTCACCGAAGCTGTGCGGCACAAGCCATATTCGGTGATTTTGCTCGACGAAATAGAAAAAGCACACCCCGATGCTTTTAATATTCTCTTGCAAGTACTTGATGATGGGCGACTTACCGACAACAAAGGGCGTGTTATCAATTTCAAAAATACTATCATAATAATGACTTCAAATATAGGCTCGCATCTAATTCAAAATAAGCTAATTAACTTGAATGAAAAAAATAGAGAAGCCGTTTTAGATTCAACTAAAGAAGACGTTTTTGATTTATTGAAACAAAGTATTCGTCCTGAATTTTTAAATAGAATAGACGAAACCATTATGTTTATTCCTTTAACACAAAAAGAAACTTCGCAAATAGTTGAACTTCAATTTGATATAATTAAAAGCATGCTTGCAAAAAATGGTGTTCAATTAAGCATTACGAGCAAAGCTATTCAATGGTTAGCAGAATTGGGTTATGACCCACAATTTGGTGCTCGTCCGTTGAAGCGGGTTTTGCAACGTTTGGTTTTGAATGAGCTTTCTAAAAGGATTTTGGCTGGCGCAGTTGTAAAAGAAAAACCGATTGAAATAGATATTAAAAATGAGGAAATAGTTTTTAATAATTAGAAATAAAAAAAGACCGAAAATATCGGTCTTTTTTTTTATAAATAAGAAAATTCTACCAAATATCTGCTCTTTTTTCAGGAGCTAAATACATTTTATCTGATTCTTTTACATTAAATGCTTCATAGAAAGCAGCCACATTGGGAAGAGGACCATTTACGCGCCAACGTCCGAGCGAGTGAACATCTTCCTTGGTGCGGCGAAGAATTTCTTCATCTCTAATATTTTGTCCCCAAATTTTAGCGTAAGCCAAAAAGAAGCGTTGATTTGGCATAAAATTGTCAATTTTTTCATCTTTTTTAGCTTGTTCGGTTAATTTGAAAGCATCGAGAGCAATGTTAATACCACCAAGGTCGGCAATATTTTCGCCCAAACTTAATTGTCCGTCAGCATGAGTTTCGCCTAAAACTATAAAGTTATTATATTGATTAACAAGAACTTGAGTGCGTTCTTTGAACTTATCGGCATCTTCTTTTGTCCACCAATCGGTCATATTACCGTTTTTATCGAAATTTCTGCCTTGGTCGTCGAATCCGTGAGTCATCTCATGTCCAATAACAACACCAATTGCACCATAATTTACAGCATCATCGGCATCTAAATAGAAAAACGGTGGCTGCAAAATACCTGCCGGAAATACGATTTCATTACCCGCCGGATTGTAGTAAGCATTAACGGTTTGCGGTGTCATGTGCCATTCATTTTTATCAACAGGCTTTCCAATTTTGGCAAGGCTTTCGGCAAAAGCAAATTTTCGTCCATTAAAGACATTCAAAATATAAGCTTGCTCTTTGATTTCGAGCGAGGAGTAATCTTTCCATTTGTCGGGATAGCCAACTTTTACTCTAATTGCAGCCAATTTTTCGCGTGCAGCTTTTTTAGTGCCATCGCTCATCCAAGTTAAATTATCAATTCTACTGCCTAATGCAATGCGAAGATTTTCAACAAGTTTCAACATTCTTTCTTTTGCTTCGGCAGGGAAATATTTTGCAACATAAAGTTCTCCAACCGCTTCTCCTAAAACATAATTTGTGTTTTCAACAATTTCTTTCCAACGTGCTTTCATTTCTTTTTTGCCTTGAAGCGTTTTTCCGTAAAAATCGAAATTAGCTACTACAAAATCTTTGCTAAGATACTCAGCACTAGAGTTTAACAAATTCCAAGTCAAATACAATTTCCAATCGTCAATAGCAACTTCTTTCAACATTTTATTCACTTCTTTGAAGAAATTTGGTTGCTCAACGTTTATTTCGCCCGGGTTTTCCAATCCCCACGCTTTGTAGAATGCTTTCCAATCAAAATTTGGTGTAATAGCTTGAATTTTAGCCAAATCCATTTTATTATACGTTTTAATTGGGTCTCTTCTTTCGAGGCGAGTCATTGAGGCTTTTGCCAAACGAGTCTCAAAATTCATAATTGTTTGAGCGTTTTTGTCGGCAATAGCTTGCTCATTTCCAGCTAAAACAAAAAGCTTTGCAATGTATTTTTGGTATTCGGCACGAATGGTTTTAGCTCTATCGGTGCTTTCCAAGTAATAATCTCTGTCTATTCCAAGCCCTCCTTGCGAAAGTTCAGCAATCATCATTTCGCTGTTTTTTCTGTCGGGACTTCCGTAAGCATAAAACAAAGGGTAAATGCCAAATGTTTGAAATTCAGCAATTTTAACAGGAATTTCAGCTGTATTTTTAATTGCATTAATTTGAGCCAAAATTTCTTTCAAAGACTCAATTCCGGCTTTATCAATAGCCAAAGTATCCATTCCAGAGGCATAAAATTTGCCAATTTTTTCATTTACACTTCCGGCATTACTTTTTTCTTTTGCGGCATTTTCAATAATGCCTTTTACTTGTTCCACATTACTTTCTGCGAGCGCATCAAACGTTCCATAACGGCTATATTCGTCTTTTAATGGATTATTTTTGCGCCAACCACCCGTTGCATAATCGTAAAAATTATCTTGTGGTTTTACCAAAGTATCCATATTGGCTAAATCAATAGCCTTGGAACTTACTTTTTCATCAACTTCTTTTTCTGTTGATGTGTTATTGCAGCTAAACAAAATAGAGCTTCCGAGCATCAAAGTTAAAATTAAATTTCTTTTCATTTCCTTTTTTTTTTTGCAGAAATACCTCGTAAAATATTTCTAATTCAAAGATTAACAATTATTTACGAAATAAATTAATAATTTGGTTTGGTTATGCAAAAGTATTGTTTTAATTTAATTTCAAGAAAGATTTGAACAATAAATTTTTATGTTCTTCAACAAAAAAACAGCAAAAAAGGCATTTTTAACAAAAACTTTCACTACATTTGCAAAAAGGTTTTATCGTTTTAAAATTCTGTATTATGACAACACAAGACATTATACAACAAACAAAATCATTCACAAAACAAGAAAAACAACAACTTGCTTATTATTTTTTGTTTTCATCAATTGACGAAGAAGAGAGAAAACAATTTACAAACTTGTTTCATTACAAGGATGATACTGAACATTTATCTACTCAAAAAAACAATAAAACTCTTGATAAGTTTATGAAGTCAAATGATAAAGAGGAAGATTTTAATAAATCCAACTTAGGAATTACAAATTTATTAAAATACAAAGGAATATTGGAAGGTGTAGATTTATCAGACATATCAGAAGAAGAACTTTATTTACAAGAAGACTAATTATGAAAAGATGTTTTGTTGATAGTAATATTATAATTGAAACTTGCAAAAGAAATAGTACAGCAATATCTATTTTGGAAAAATATGAAAAAAATAGTTATGCTTATATCAATCCTATTGTTGTTAGCAAGGTTGTCTATATTTTGAAGAAAAAATTAAATTATACAATAAAACAAATTGCCGAAATACTTCAAAATTTTAATATTCTTGCTATTGATAATAAAATTATTATATTAGCTTATGAATATATGCACAAATACAATATGAAACCCAATGATGCAATAATAGCTGCTACTTGCAAACATCATCAAATACCCAATATATTGACAATGGATATTGATTTTGAACAAGTTTGTATTAACGAAAACATCAATCTGATAAACGAATAAAAAACAAAACAAAAACATTTTCAACAAAAACTTTCACTACGTTTGCAAAAAAACTCTGGGAAACTTTGCGAATAACTTTGCAAAACTCTGCGGTAAAAAAATAAAAGCACTTAGGGTTCATTTGCATTTCTACAAAAAAAATTGTATTTTTGTAAAAAAATATTCTGCAAAAAAATGAAATTACTCAATCCTATATACGACTCGGTTTTTAAATATCTAATGGAAGACTTAGAAATAGCCAAAGGCTTCATTTCTACAATTATAGATACTGAAATAACCGAACTTTATCCCGCTCCGCAAGAAGCGACTTCTATTACTTTGCTCTTGAAACACAATCAGTTGCCTTTGCATCGCATGGATTATGTGGCAATTATAAAAACAAGCGAAAACAAGTTTGAAAAAGTGGTTATTGAGGTTCAAAAATCGTCGGTAATTCCTGAAATAGACCGTTTTAGAGATTATGTAGCCGAAAAATACGGAAAAAAAAGCACCTACAAACTTAACAATGAGCAAAGAGTAGAACACTTGCCCATGAAAACCATCTACCTGTTAGACAAGAAGTTAAGCGATACTTTGCCTGCGGTTTTGCACCGAAAAGGCGATTATTACGATGTGCTTTACCGCAAAAAATATCAAGGCGAAAAAAATAAATACGTAGAGTTGCTCAATCACGACTCGTGGTTCATTCAAATAGAAAAACTTCCACCGGATTTAAAAAGCGATTTGGCACTCATTTTAACGGTTTTTGCCCCATGGCTCCGAGACCCGAAAGAAGAATGGTACATTAACATAGATGAAAAATTATTAAGCAAAAAGCATGCTTTGCTGCAACGTATTTTGCTGCGTTTGGAAAATGCAACACACAATAAAAAATTGTTATTAACCCTCGATACCGAGCGAAAAATAGAGGACGAAATAGACAAATATCAAAAAGAAGCCGAAGAAGAACGCCGACAAAAAGAAGACGAACGCCGACAAAAAGAAGAAGCTTTGGCAAAAGAAAAGGAAAAAAGCATAAAACTTGCAAAAAAAATGGTAAAAATAGGCGATTCGATTGAAGAAATTATTGAAGAAACGGGTTTGAGCCGTGAGGAAATTGAAAATTTAACAAAAAAATAATTAAAAAAACTTAAAAACCATAAAATTATGAAAACAATAAAAATCAATATGTTAATAGCTTTTGTAGCCATTTTTAGCTTTGCTTTTGTAAATGCAACCGATCTTCCTGCACAAATCAAGGCTTTTGTAAACCAAAACAGAGCTTTTATAAACAAAATCAAAACCATTCCGGCTTGCTCGAATTTGTATAATGTGTTTGCAATCATTGAAAGAGATGCAAATACTGGTCTGTCTGCTGACTATATTTCTACTCGGTTCAATGCAGCATTCGGAAACGACAAACCTTCGGGCGAGGCTTTGCAACATTACATTACAGCTTACGGTTTGTTTAGCTCGGCTTTCAAAACTGATAAAGTTCCTTTTGTAAATCCAAGCCCAAAAAAAACAACAGAAAAAGAAACCCCACCACTCACCAAACTTCCTTGGCAAAAAGACTACCAACTTCCCCAAAAAGAATGGGACGAAATGGATTTACAAACACAAAAAGAATGGCTTTCTGATTTAGATATTGATGCAGAAAAGGTTGTAAATGATTGGTTAGATAAATTAGAAAAAGAAAACAAAAAATTGAACGAAGAAATCAAAAATCAATAATTTTCCCTTATTTATCATCTTATTTTCTATG
>JAIFNL010000097.1 GCA_020047755.1 Bacteroidota bacterium | reverse complement strand
ATATTTAGCTTGCTTATTTCTTCTAACATATAATTTATAGAGCAAGTTACATATTTGAATTTATTTTCTTTTTCGGCTATCATGTAACAAGGTTTGGTGCATGAGCCGATGCAACTGTCGTTCATGAAGTTTTCGCTGGGCAATTGAGCGTGGCTAAAAAGCGTAATTCCTTTTGATTTTATATAAAAAATTACAGTTATGCACGAGCCTAAAACTGTCCAAATAACTTCAGATTTTTTTGAAATATAAATTTCTCCTGATTGTACAAAAGTTTTGGATAAATTCACAACAGTTCTAGTTTTTCGTTTTTCTAAAATTTCCATTATATATAGATAAATACATAGCGCAAACGTTTCGTCTTGTTGATTCTTGTAGTATAACTATTTTGAAATCAACGGATTAATAATTAGCGTGCTTGTAAGTAATAGTTTATACGAATAAAGTTCTTTTTTCGGTACAAAGATACAAAAAAAAGCAAACTTTATTATAAAGTTTGCTTTTTTTATTTTTTATTGAACGAAGATTAATCTTTATAAACTTTTAGAGCTTCTTCTAAACATTTCACAGCTTTTCGTAAGTCATCTTTCTTAAGAACGTAAGCTATTCGTGCTTCATTTTTACCAAGTCCCGGAGTTGAATAAAAACCCGAAGCAGGAGCAAGCATTACGGTTTGCTTTTCGTAGTCAAACTCTTCTAAAAGCCACTGGCAGAATCTATCTGTATCTTTTACAGGTAGTTGAATGATTGTATAAAAAGCACCTTTGGGCATTGGAGCATAGACTCCTTTTATTTTGTTTAGTTCCGAAATAACTAGATTTCTTCTTTCGATGTACTCGTCGTAAACTTCTTTAAAATATTGTTTGTCAGTATCTTCGGCTGCTTCACCTACTATTTGACCAAGTCCGGGAGGGCTAAGGCGTGCTTGTGCATATTTCAGGGCAGTTGCAATTACCGCTTTATTTCTCGAAATTAATGCGCCTACACGTATTCCACAAGCACTATAACGTTTTGAGGTTGAGTCAAATACAATTGCATTTTCATCTATTCCTTCGAGTTCCAATACTGAAATACTTTTGCTTCCATCGTAAGCAAACTCGCGGTAAACTTCGTCGGCATAAAGATACAAATCGTATTTTATTACCAATTGGCGAATTTTGTCCAATTCATCGGCACTGTAAATCGAACCTGTTGGGTTATTGGGATTTACAATAATAATGCCTTTGGTTTTAGGTGTAATTAATTTCTCAAATTCTTCAATTGCCGGTAGTGCAAAATCATTCTCAATTTTTGAGGTTATTGGTTTAATAATCACACCATTAGTAAGCGCAAAGCTATTGTAATTGGTATAAAATGGCTCTGGCATAATTACTTCATCGCCCGGATTCAATGTAGCATTGAAAGCAATTTGAATTGCCTCTGAACCACCCGTAGTTACTAGCACTTCGTTGAATGTAAGAGCAACGCCTAGTCGGTTGTAATAAGTAGCTATTTTTTTTCTGTAACTTTCGTTTCCCGCAGAATGACTATACTCAATTACCTTTTTATCAATATTTTTGATTGCTTCTAATGCTTTTGGCGGAGTGGGTATATCGGGCTGACCAATATTCAAATGATACACTTTTACTCCTCTTTTTTTTGCAGCTTCTGCATAAGGAACTAGCTTTCTAATAGGAGATTCGGGCATAATATTGCCTCTTTCAGAAATTTTTGGCATCTTTTTTTGCTTTAATGATTTGTTTTATCCAAAATTACCTTTTTTTGAAATTTGTATTACAAAATTAGCCGAATTTATTCTTTATAAAAAATTGTGTTTCAAATTTTTGAATAAAGATTACTTCATTTGTAATACCTATTTATTTGCTGCAAAATTACTTTTTATATTTGATAAAAAAAATGTTTAAAGGCATGTATCGGTGTGATTTTTATTGTTTTTATATTTTTAAAATTTGCATTTTTTTTAATTAGAATTATGATTAATTAAATTTTAATAGCACAATTCATAAAATGTTAAATTTAAAGATTGCTACAAAAAAATAGTTAAATTGTTTTTTTGTAACGGCTCACTGCAAAACTAATTGATAAAATAGCGTAAATTGATAGCGCATAAATTTGTGGCAAAATATCAGCAAAACCAGAATCTGTCCCCACTTTGGCATACTTTCGGTTGGAGTAAAAATTCCTGACATTAAAATGAAGATAATCAGCACAAAATAGGATAAAAACATCAATTGTTGTTGCGTATTAGCAAAGGTAGAAAGTAGTAAACCAATTCCTAAAATAGCAAGAAGATAAATCCCAGCAACACTATATAATACGAAAAAACTTCCAATAACAGGAACGTTAAATAGCGGAATACCAATAAATAAACCAAGTGTTAGCTCAAAAAAAGCTATGATAATAAACGGTAAAAGTTTGCCTAAAATAAACTGATATTTTTTTATGGGAGTAACGTTTATTTGCTCTATCGTTCCTATTTCTTTTTCGCGTACTAAATTTAGTCCGGGTAAAAACATTCCCATTATTGTAACCAAAACTGCTAGAATGCCAGGAACCATAAATATGTTGAAAATCAATTCTTTATTGAACCAATGTGCATAAGTTACGGTAATATTTTTAGCTTTTTGCAATTCTTTGGTAGGCATTTTCCACTCGCCTATTATTTTTTTGTTGAAATCGAGAATGATGGATTGCATATAATAATTTGTAATTCCTGCTGACATTCCGTTGATGGCATTTATCGAAAATTGCAATTTTGCTTTATCATTTTTCAACAAATCTTTTTGAAAGTTTACCGGTATAATTAAGATGGCATCTGATTGATTTAGTGCAACACTTTTTTGTGCTCCTTTTTCTGAAAAATCTCTGTAAGTTATTGTAAAAAAAGGAGATCCTTCAAATTTAGAGATTAATTGGCGCGAAATGCTCGATAAATCGTTATCTACAATAGCTAAGTTGATGTTTTTCAAATCCATAGTTGCTGCATTGGCAAGCACAATTAATTGCACAATGGGTAAAGCTATAATGAGTCTTACCATCATTGGATTTCTAAAAATTTGCTTGAATTCTTTTCTTAAAATAAAAAATATTGTTCGCATTTTAGTATTTTTATATGTAAAATAGTTTATACTATAAAAAAATAGTATTTTATTTAAAATCTATTATTCTATAATTGCTATTCAAGTCTTATTTTAAATTTCTTAATACTTAAACCCAATAATACCAGGGTCATTAAAAAAAGTACCGCAACATCTTTCCAAATGTATGAGAGTCCACTGCCTTTGAGCATTATATCTTTGATCGCACTGATATAATATTTGGGTGGAATGATTACAGTGAGCCACTGAAGTATTTTGGGCATATTTTCAATGGGAAAAATAAATCCGGACAAAAGAATTGTAGGTAGCATGAGCGCAAACATAGAAATCATCATGGCTGTTTGTTGGTCATTCGTAACAGTCGAAATAAGAATTCCGAGAGATAATGCCATGAAAATGAATAAAATACTGACTGCAATTAATAGACTCAAACTGCCAACTATTGGCATGTGAAAAATACTCATGGCTAGTGCAATTATTGTTATTACGTTTATAATTGAAAGTACAATATATGGAGCAACTTTTCCTATAATTATTTGTGATACTTTGAGTGGTGAAACTAGTAAAACTTCCATTGTTCCAAGCTCTTTTTCGCGTGTTATAGCAATCGAGGTAATCATTGCCGATACGAGCATTAAAATCATTGCCATTGTTCCGGGTACAAACATAAAGACACTCTTTAGTTCTGAATTATAGAGCATTGTACTTTCTGTTTTTATTTGCATAGGAATTGTTAGGTTTGAATTTAGCTCGCCTGTATATGAGTAAACAATTGCAGATGTGTAATTTACTATCAAATTGGCTATATTCGGGTCTGAAGCATCTGTAATTATTTGAATATTAGCATTGTTTCTATTATTCAGATTTTGAGCGAAATTATTTTCAAAGATAAGAGCTTCTTTTATTGTTCCTTTTTTAAAAGCGTTGTAAATTTCTTGCTCATTATCAATGTTTTTTACCAATTTGAAATAACCAGAACCTAGTATTTTATTGGTAATTTTTTGTGTAACTTCATCTTTTGATTTATCCCATATTGCTATTTCAACGTCTTTAATTTCAGTGGTTATAACGAATCCAAAGAGTAAAATTTGCACAATAGGCATACCAAACAAGATGAGCATAGTACGCTTATCTCTGAAAATATGATAAAATTCTTTTTTAACAAAAGCTTTAAATTTATTCATTTTTATAAATAATTATTAAAATTATTAATTATTATAATTTTTATTCTTTATTTTTACTTTTTCTAGCAAGTTGGATAAAGACCTCGTTCATATCTTCTGCATTAAATTGCTTTTTTAGGTTTTGTGGTGTATCAAGTGCTTCAATCCTGCCATCTACCATTATAGAAACTCTGTTGCAGTATTCTGCTTCGTCCATGTAGTGGGTTGTTACAAAGATAGTTATTCCATCATTTGCCGCATCATAAATTAAATCCCAAAATTGTCGGCGAGTAATTGGATCCACTCCGCCTGTTGGTTCATCGAGAAAAACAATTTGTGGTTTGTGAATTATAGCTATTGAAAATGAAAGTTTTTGCCGCCAACCAAGTGGTAATGAAGAAACTAATTTATTTTTCATTTCTACCATTTCTAGCTTTTTTATTAAATTTTCAGCTCTTTCTTTTATTATTTTATTGCTTAGCCCATAAATGCCGGCATAAAATTGGATGTTTTCAAAAACCGTTAAATCTTCGTAAAGCGAAAATCGTTGGCTCATGTAGCCAATATTTGCTTTTATTTTATCTTGTTGAGTATAAACATCGAAACCAGCAACATTTAATTCTCCAGAGGTGGGCTGAGACAAAGCACAAAGTATTTTCATTGCTGTTGTTTTGCCTGCACCATTTGCTCCTAAGAAGCCGAATATCTCGCCTTTATAAACATCGAAGGTTAGGTTATCGTTGGCAACAAAATCTTCAAATTTTTTCACTAAATTTTTAACGATTATAACTTTTTCCATATTCAGTTTTTTTAACACTATTTTTCATTTTTTGCAAATTCCATAAAACAATCTTCTATACTTGGAACTATTTCTTTTATAAAAATATCAGAATGATTATTTTCTTTTAAAAAAAATCTTATTTCTTCTGAATTTGTATTTTTATTTTTTGATGTAAAATGTACAACTTGTCCAAAAAGAAATGCAGTATTTAAACTGCCAAACTGTTTTAAGTCTTGCATTAGTTGGTACATGTTTGAAGTGCGAATTGCAAAAAGCTTTTTATTGAATTGATTTATAATGTTTAATGGCTTATCTACTGAAAGAATTTCTCCATTTTGTATCAGAGCAATTCTATCGCAAAGGCTTGCTTCATCCATGTAAGGTGTTGATACTAAAATAGTAATGCCTTCAGATTTTAGTTTTTTAAGCATTTCCCAAAATTCTTTGCGCGAAACTGCATCAACACCAGTTGTTGGCTCATCGAGAACCAAAATTTCGGGCTTGTGTATTAATGCGCACGATAAGGCTAGCTTTTGTTTCATTCCACCCGAAAGTTTTCCTGCCAAGCGCTTTTTGAATGGCTCTATTTGCACATAAATATCTTCAATGAGTGAATAATTTTCTTTTACAGTGGTTCCAAATACACTGGCAAAAAAATTCAAGTTTTCTTCTACGCTTAAATCTTGATAAAGAGAGAATTTACCAGGCATATAGCCTGTTATTTTCCTAATTTCTTTGTAGTCTTTTACTACATCAAAATTCATTATTTTGACAATTCCCGAATCTGGAATTAGCAGCGATGTTAAAATGCGAAAAAGGCTTGTTTTCCCTGCACCATCTGGACCAATTAAACCGAAAAGTTCTCCTTTTTCTATGCTTAAATTGATATTTGTCAATGCTTTAACTTTTCCTTTTTCATAAGTTTTTGTTATATTTTCAATTTTTACCATTTTTTTTATTTATTTTAATGAAAATATACATTTTGAAAATTATAAAAAATAATAATTTTATTTACTATTTTTATTGTTGAAATTAACTTCTGCTGGCATTCCTATTTTTAGATAGCCATTGTTTTTTACTGTTACTTTTACAGCATATACGAGGCTAACTCTCTCATTTTTAGTTTGTATTATCTTAGGAGTAAACTCTGCTTGAGCCGAAATCCAGCGGATAACTCCCTCTAATTTTTGAGTTTCGTCTTTTGTTTTATCAATAAGAACTTCTACTTTATCGCCTATTTTTACTTGCGAGAGTTGAATTGCATCTACATAAATGCGCAAAGTTAATTCATTCAAATTAGCAATGCTATAAAGCGGCATTCCTTGCGCAACAATTTCAGATTCTTCGGCAAATTTTGTTAGCACAATTCCGTTGATTGGATTGGTAATTTTGCATTTTGAAATATAATAATCCAATTCATCTATTTGTTTATTTAGAGCTAGTAACTCACTCAATATTGACGCATTTTGGGTTTTTATCGACTTTATTTGCTTATTTATTACATTTAGTTGTCCGTCAATTTCATCTACTTGCTTTTGAGTAGCTGCTCCATCTTTGAACAATTTATCAATGCGTTCTTTGCTTATGAGCATTGTTTTTTTCTGTTCTTCGAGGGTTTCTATTTGTGCTAAAATATTATCAGTTTGTGTCGAAACTGCTTTTTTCTTAGCTATAATTTGTTCTTTTTTTATAGAGAATAAATTTGTGTCGATGAGACCTACTAATTCTCCTTTAATCAGCTCTTTACCTTCTTCTATTGAAAGTGAAATTAATTGCCCCGATGCTTGTGCTGAAGACATTATTTCGGTAGCTTCAAAATTTCCATACGCATCGGATTTTTCATCTTCAAAACTACAAGATAGTCCTAAAAATAAAAACGAAAAGAATATTACTGTATTTTTTTTCATATTATATATTAATTTTTTACCAAATTATTTTTATATTTTATTTATTTGTTGTTAGTTCTAATAGAGCTTTTGCTTTTTCCAATTCTATTTCATGAATTTTTTTAGTTATTTCTGCTATTAGTGCTTTATTCCATTGAGTGATATATTCGCTTGATGTTATAGTGCCATTTTTTAGTTGAGAATTGTAATTTTCTACAATTTTTGTATTTATTTCTATTATTTCTTTGTCTTTTTCAATTAAACTAGTTAATTTTTCTAATTCGCCTGATTGTCTTTTTAGTAGTGTGTTAATGTTTTTATTGAATGTTTCTTCTTTGTTGTCAATTAAATTTTTTTGAAGTGTGAAAATCTGTTTTTTGCGATTTGTCTCATTCCAATCAAAAAATTTCCAAGTAAAATTAGCACCTACTATATAATAAGTATCCCAGCCACCACTAAAGTAATTGAGTCCGGGGTTTCCATAGCCAATTTTTGCAAATGCACCTATTTTAGGCATTTTGCTTACATCTAATAAATTAGTATAAGCATCAATTTTTGTTTTTTGTAATTCGAATAATTCATTTTCATAACGAGTAAAAGTATCATTGGGAACATAATTTAAAGTTATTGGCATTATTTTTTTTTCCTGAGCCTTATCTACTCCCATTAATTGATATAGAACTAGATAAGCAGTTTGCTTAACTGATTCTATTTCAATTAGTTTCTGTTCCAATTTTATTATTTCAGCTTGAAGCTGAAGTACATTTACTTCTGTTATTGTTCCATTTTTATAGGCAGACTCTATGCTTTTAAATTGTTCTCTTAAAGAGTTGATTGACAAGGAGATTACTTCATTTTGTTGGTCTAAATTGAGTATCGCAAAGTAGCTTTCAAGAATTTGTTCTTTAAGTTTATTTGCTTCGATTTCTATATTTTTAATTTCTACTTGATAATCAGATTCTTCTATCTTTTTTTGATACTTTGCATAGCCTCCGTCCCAAATTGTTTGTTGCACGTTCAGTTCTGTATAGATATTGTGGTAGGGTGGCGCAGGAAATACGGGCTGCCCACTAGGTGGCAGCATCGGAAATTCTATTCCTATGGTCATAACATCTGATTGGTAAGTAGCTCTGGCATCTAAACTTACACTCGGAAGGGTGAGTATTTTTAAATTTTGAATACGTTGTTCACTCAGCTTTAAATTTAGTTCTTTGCTTTTATTGAGCGGATAATTTTCTATTGCTATTTTATAGCAATCATCTAAACTATATTTTTCTTGTGAAAAAGCAGAAAAAGCTGTAATTAAGCTGAGTAGCATTAAAAATGCAGTTTTTTTCATATTTTTAATTTTCTTCATATTTTAGTATAAATAAATAATAGAGATTAATTATTTGCTATATTTTTAGTAGATTGCTGAAAAAATAAAATCGGCAACAACTTTTTTCCGTTCTTCAATAAATTGCATATATT
Organism: Bacteroidota bacterium; assembly: GCA_020047755.1. GTDB lineage: Bacteria > Bacteroidota > Bacteroidia > Bacteroidales > JAIFNL01 > JAIFNL01. The sequence goes on along the minus strand of JAIFNL010000097.1, from coordinate 6,846 downwards.
TTTCATTATCGCCTTTCATTAGTGCCGCACGAATTAAAGGTTTGGCAATGATAGGAAAAATGGTGAGGCTTAGAATGTTAATGAATAAATGTTCGGGTTTTATTTCTTTAATTTTTTTCTCAGAAACCTCTTGTGCTACTTGATTGAAAAATTTAAAAAACTTTATTTCTATCATTTCAACTATTTTAAGAATTATTTTGGGTTCTGACTGTAATTCTCTTAAAATGAATGAAATAATGTAAGGGTTTTTTCCTAAATAATCAGTGTAAGTTTCGACAATGAGCGGAATTTTTATTTTGAGCTCTTCGTCGGAATTGAAGATTTTTGAAATAATTGCAATAAATTCGAGCATGGTATTTTTAAAAACGGCTTCGAAAAGTAGCTGCTTGCTTCTATAATAATAGTGCAATAGCGATTTGTTTATTTTTGCTTCGTCGGCTATTTCCTGCATTCGTGTACCTCCCATGCCTTTTTTTATAAATACACGGCTAGCTGCTTGAAGTATATTTCTTTCTGTATCTTGCTTTAAATCAGACATATATTTTTTGTTTAAATTGATTTAATAGTTTAATTTTAAAGTTTAATTTTTTAGTTTAACTATTTGGTCAAATTTATATTTTCTTTTTATTGTTTCCAAATTTTTGTCAAACTTTTATTTTTATTATTTGTAAATAGATGATTATTATAGTTTTAAATTTTGGTAAATATTATTTTTTTTTGAAATTTAAAATGCTTATATTTGTTTTATTTGGTTTAAAAGCTTTTTTTTGCTTTTACATTGTTGGAAATTTCAGTTATTATAAAATTTAGACTATGAATAGACGTGAATGGCTAAAACGGACAGGGATTTTAGGTACTGGTTTGATTTTGAGTAATTTAGTTAGTGCTCATACCCTTTTATTTACAAATCGTGCATTGGATTTTGTGAAAGAAGATTTTGGTAAAGATTTTCTCTGGGGAGTTGCTTCATCTGCCTATCAATCAGAGGGTGCATGGAATTTAGATAATAAAGGTGAATCTACTTGGGACTATTTTTCTCGCAAAAAAGGCGCGATAGAGCGTGGCGAAAATGCCGATGTGGCAGCAGATTTTTATCATCGGTACGAGGAAGATATTGAGCTGATTAAATCAATGAATTTTAAAGTTTTCCGGTTTTCTATTTCGTGGCCTCGAATTATTCCTTCCGGAACGGGCGATGTGAGTGCGAAGGGCATCAAATTTTATCACAAAGTTATTGATAAATGTATTTCAGAAGGAATTGAACCTTGGATTACGCTCTATCATTGGGATTTACCTCAGATTTTAGAAGAACAAGGTGGCTGGGCAAATCGTAAAATTATTGATTGGTTTAAGGAGTATGTGGAGGTAGTTAGCAAGGAATATGCCGGAAAAGTTAAAAATTGGATGGTAATAAATGAGCAACTTTCGTTTATTGGAAATGGATATATGAACGGAATTTTTGCGCCTGGCGATAAAAAACTTGGAAAATTTATGAAAGCGGTGCATTATTCAGTAATCAGTCAGTCTGAAGGCGGAAGAATTATTCGCAAGAATGTGCCAAATGCTAATGTAGGAACCACATTTGTAACTACTTATGTGGAACCAATTAATCAAGAGAAAAAAAATATAGAGGCAGCAAAGCGTATGGACGCTATTATGAATCGTTTATTTATTGAGCCTTGTTTGGGGTTGGGGTATCCTGAAGATACTGTACCTATGTTAAAGAAAATGAAGAAGTTATATGAAAAAGGTGATGAAGAGCTTATGCCATTTGATTTTGATTTTATAGGCGTTCAGTATTATTTTAGAACGGTTGCGCAAAGCTCGATAATGCCCGGAATGCGAGCTAAGGAAATTACAGCAGAGCAACGTGGAGTGCCTAGAAATGAGATGAATGGTGAGATTTATCCCGAAGGACTTTATCATCAGCTCAAATTTTTTGATAGCTATAAAGGTATTAAAAATCTGATAGTTACCGAAAATGGAACTTGCGTTCCTGATGTTTTGGAAAATGGTCGCGTGCATGATACGTTGCGGATACAATATTTTAAAGACCATTTGGCAGCCGTTCTGAAAGCTAAGCGTGAGGGAGTGAAAGTAAGCGGGTATTTTGTTTGGTCGCCCACCGATAATTTTGAGTGGGATAAAGGCTACCGAACACGCTTTGGGCTGGTTTATGTCGATTTTCAAACGCTAAATCGCTATATGAAAGATTCAGGATTTTGGTTTAAAGAATTTTTGAAATAGTTAAGTAAATTTTCCAGCTTTTTTACTTAAAAAAAGGTCGGTCTGTCGGTTAGGCTGTTAGCAAATCATCGGACAGACCGGACAAGCCGGTCGAACCGATTTTGCGTAGTTTTCTTTCAAACACTATTTATGGATTTTTCCATTTATAAATAGTTTCCTCTGTTGTTTTTCCTCCAAGTTTTTGGAAATGTTTTGCGGCATTGGGTGCTCCTTTGAAGCGGTCAATAGCCCAATGTGCAAGTTGCTTTTTAAATTCGCTTTCCATTTCTTTAACGCTTTGTTTATCAGAGAAAAAACTTGTTAATGTACTTGTTTGCATTTCTTTTGAAATGTATTTATCAAATTCATTTTTTGTAAAATCGAAAGCATTTTTTTCTCGAAGTAATTTTTTAATCTCGCTATTGAAATTGAGATAATTTTTGTAGAAAATAGCTATTTTTTGTAAATCTCTATAATTACCATAAAGTGGCTGATTTTTAAGCCATTCAATAAGTTTTTTATCTTTTTCGATGTAATTTTGGTAGGGAAAGCTTGCTTGAAATTTCATGTGTAGCCAAGTATTTTCAAATTCGTTGGGAATTTCACTTGGTGTTTCTCTCAAGGGTGGTAATTCAATGACTTGCTGCGAGATACGGTCGTAAAAGTCGGGTAGGAGGGTTTTGCGTAGCTCGCTTATTTTTTGGTTTGATGCAAAGATGAGAGTTGTTTGTATTTTAATTTCTGAATTATCGCCTAAACTTCTTATAGTCAGATTATTATTTTCATCTGTTTCGATAGCTTTCATTAGCTTTGCTTGTACTCGGAGACTTAAATGGTGAATTTCGTCGAGAAATAAAATCCCATCTTTAGCTGTCTCAAATAAGCCTTTTTTGTTGGAATCGGCTCCAGTGAATGCTCCTTTTTTATGCCCAAAAAGTTCACTTTCAGCCATTGTGTCGTCAGCAAAAGAAGCGCAATTTGCAGATACAAATTTTTTGTTACTTTTATGATTTTCAGCCAATCTGCTTTTCCCAATTCCTCGTTCGCCAAGTATCAATATGGCGAAGCCTGAAAATAAATAATGTTGCATTTTGAGGTCGGCAAGTTTTCGTTGCTTTGTTTCAGGTTGTTTTTCATAAAGTCTTAATTTTTCTTCGATATGTGAAATTATTTTTGACGGAATTTGTTCAATATCAAATAGTTTGAAACGGTCATTGGGAGATGACGTTTTATTGTCGTAGCTGCGAATGAGCTGCGAATGGGTAGGCAAAAAGTTTAACTCACTAAAAATTTGCCAAACTACTTGTGTTTCGTTGCTTCCCAAACTAGCATTTATAATAAACTGAGCATTAATGTGTTTCGCTTTTATATTGTCTATTATTGGCTTTAATTTTTCAGCTATTTCTATTTGATTGCGCAAATCGACAACTTGGGTTTTCACTTCTTCAAAAAAATCTGAATTTTTATAATTTGCATGTGTATTGCTGTATTTTTTCCACCAAATTAGCTGGTCTTCAATAGTATAATGATGAACATTTCTCCAAATTTGGTTTTTCCAAAGTTCAAATTTTGCCTGATAATTTTTGCGGACAAAATTTATTTCTTCGTCTAAATTCTCAAAATCTGATTCAATAATTTTTTTCCAAATTTCAAAAGTTTGACTTTTTTGAATTTCCTTATCGTTTAAAAGTTCATTTTTATAAGCGAATCTGCGTGAAGAAAGTTTGTCGAAAGTATTCTGATTTGCAGTGAGATAGTAAATTTTGTCAAAAACAAAACCTTTTCGTGGATTTTCGAAAACCAAGCTCATTTCTTCTTGCGATATGTCGTGGGCATTTAGATTTTCATTCGTTATTTTATTCGCATAAAATGCTGATAATATGTGCTTTAAATAAGCCATTCCGTGTGTTGTAAAATGCCAAGAGATGTAAATTGTTTCTATTTTTTTCATTTCTATAATTTAAAAATTTTAAGAGTACAAATATAAATCAAAAATACGAAATATATAATAATTATATCACCTACTATAATAAAATAATTAGATTAGATTATTTAATGCAAATTACATATCATTGATAATGAGTTTTATATGATTTGTGGCACGGTTTTGAATTATTCTATTAGAAAGTGAATATTTGGAAAGATTTTGTGAACGATTTTAGCATAATTTCTATTGCAAACCGCTTTTTATAGCAAGTAAATAACAAACATCTTTGCACAACCAAAATGGAACAAAAACAAATCAAATCACACGTTTTAAATAGCACGGGTTTATTTTTAGCAAATATGGAAGTACACGAAAAGTTACGAACAATAAGGCAGTCGAAAGGATATACACAAGATTTTATAGCTGAACGACTTAAGATTGATACAGTAAATTACGGACGAATTGAACGCGGACAGGCAAAGCTTACCGTTGACCGTTTTAAAGAAATATGCACGCTACTTGGTGTGCACGCATCTACTTTATTGGAAGACAATTCAATAGGAATTTAATAATAAATTACAATAAAAAATGTAAACTTGGTAAAATACTAGGTTAAATTCTTTGCATTTTAATCAAAAAAAATTGTTCTTTTTGAGGATTTTAGAACATAAATCTAATTTAATTTTATAAAAAATTATGAAAAAAATTTACATTTTTTTAATAACTACTTTATTTAGTATAAGTGGTTTTTCGCAAATAACATTTGAACATACTTTTGATTACTCATCAGACGATGAAGCAATATCTGCTCTCGAAATATCAGGTGGAGGCTATATCGTTTGTGGAAACGTAAAAGATGATGCAAATGGTGATTTTGATATTTTTGTGTCTAAATTTGATGCCGATGGCAAGGAAATATGGAGTGAAATCTATACTAGCATTGGAGTTGATGACGATTTTGCTGAATATTTAATTGAAACGAGTGATGGAAATTACTTAATTTGCGGCAGTACTTCTGACGAAGCAAGTGGCGATACTGACGGTTTTCTTTTAAAAATAACAACATCTGGAGTAGAAATTTTCAATGAAACTTACGGAGTTGAAGGCGATGATGATATTTTTTATTACATCACAGAAATAACAGGCGGCGGATTGGCTGTTGCAGGTGCTTCTACTGAAGGCGAAGAAGGTTTTACTGATGGTTGGTTAGCTCTTATTGACGATGATGGAACTTTTATTGATGAATTTTTCTATGGTTTAAATGGTAATGATGAAATTACAACTGTAATTGAAACTGATGACGAAGGCTTAATAATGGTAGGTAATTCTTATGATGCTGTTAATGGAGATGTTGATGGAATGTTAATAAAAGTTGATGCTGAATTGGCTCAAGAATGGATTGTTTTTGAAAATACAACTGCTGACCAATTTTTCAATGATTTAATTATTTTGGAAAATGGAGATTATTTAGTTGTGGGTGCTTTGGAAGATGTTGTAAATGGTGATATGGATATGTCTTTGACCCGCATTTCATCTGATGGAAATACTTCAGTTTATTCGTATGTATTTGATTATATGTCTGGTGATGATATGGCAGTTAATGCATACGTAGATGCAAATGATGATATTTTTATTTCAGGATTTGTTGAAGACACTGATAATGGGGATATTGATGCTTATTTGGCTATTATTGATGCCGATAACGGAGATATTATTGGCGATGAAATTTACGGTGATATTTATGACGATTATTTTAATAATTTTTCGTTTACCGCCGATAATGGCTTTATTTGCGTTGGAAAACAAGAAGATGTGAATGGCGAATTTGATGTATATATGGTCAAAACAGATGAAAATGGCGATATAAATACCAGCGTAGAAAAAATAGAAAATTTTTCAGCCACCATAACTCCTAATCTTGCAACCGATATTATCGAAATTAAAACTTCTACTACTGAAGAGTTGAATTACACATTAATTGATATGTCTGGCAAAATAATTGAAAAAAGTATTTTAAAATCAAATCAAATTGATGTAAGCAACCTAGAATCCAATATGTATTTGCTTCAATTAGAATCTGCATCCTTTAAAAATACATTTAAGTTTGTGAAAAAATAGTTTTATTTTCTACTTATATTTTGCAATAATTTTTAACTTTTAAATTTATGAAATTATGAAAAAAAAGATTTTAGTTTTATTTGTAATGATTTTATTTACAGTTAGTTCTGGTTTTAGTCAAGCCCTAACGTTTAACATTGTTAATAATACTGGTTATGATCTTTACGGGTTGTATGTAAGCCCAGCCGAAGATTCAAACTGGGGCGATGATTTACTTACCGACGAAATGTTTTTCAATGGAAATGAAGTAACTGTTGATATTCGCGAAGATTATGGTAAAACTTGCATGTTCGATATTCGTGTAACCATTGACGCTTCAGAAGTAGATGATATTGTGTTTACTCAAGCTGATTTATGCCGAATACATACAATTACTCTTAACGATGACGGTACGTACGAAGTTACTTTTGAAGAATAAAAGTTTTTTTTAAATTAAGTACCAATAAATAGCTTTTTTAAAAGCCCCAAAAGTTTATATCTTTGGGGCTCTTTTTTTTGAATAAATAAGGACAAAATGCACATTTTAAAAATCATTCACGGTTTTCCGCCTCAGTACAATGCAGGTTCTGAGGTTT
>JAIFNL010000204.1 GCA_020047755.1 Bacteroidota bacterium | reverse complement strand
GTAAAAAAAGATAAAAAAAGTTTGCAAAATATTTTTTTAATTTATTTGTATTTTTTAGTTTTGTAATAACAATAAGATAAACAAATTAACAGAGTTATTAACAGGATAAAAATTATATGTACTAAGCCAAGTTTTATAAGTTTTTTTAACCAGTAAATATAGTTGATGTGATTATTTTTTGAAAAAAAATAAAATAATATAAATCCACACAAAAAAAGAAGATTATGATAGAGTATTTTAAAAATGGAGGTATGTCCTTTGCTGATTTTACTGCTGCGTGTGATAATGTGGCAATATTTGCACAACGAGATTTGCCAGAGTTAAGTACTTGTGGAGTAACACAAGCAAAAATAGACGATTTGAAATCGAGCGCAATGGCACTATTGGATAATAAAAGTAATATAATTACTGGTGCTGAGAAAAAAATGAAAACTAAAAACAGAGATAACGTATTTAGTTTTGTGAGTGAAAAATTGTCGATTACAAAAAAACAATTATCACCTATTTTTAATAAAATAGATAGCAACCATGATACTTTGATTAGAAAATTGCATACAGAAATGGGAGCTAAACAGTTTTTGGTGCATTGCAATGATGTACTGACAGTTTTTAAAGAAAATAAAGCATTACTTGCTTCGGTAGGCTTTGATGATGCTAACATAACTGCTTTTGAAAATGATATTACTTCGCTAAAAGATGCTGAAAGAGAGAGAGAGCAAGCTGAAATTTGCTATAACAATGATACTTTGGAGCGTTCGGAGGCTCGCCGAATAACTTACGAGAAATTGGACTTTATTGCTTCGATGGGCAGAGTTTATTGGAAAAAGAAAAATCCGGCAAAAAGCCAAGATTATGTTTTGAGAAGAAAAAAGGCAAGCAAAAAAGCGACTACAACTGAAGATGTGGAAATGGAAGTGGTAAACGCTCCAATAAATACAGAAAATACAGAAAATACAGGGGTTTAATTCTAGTGTGTGTTTTTTACAAAAGCTCAGACCTAAGGGACTGGGCTTTTTTTTTGATATTTTTTTTTGCCACGAATGCACGAATTTATTTTGGTTATTTTTTTTACCACGAATGCACGAATTTTTTTTATTGTACTTTTGTAATTGGAACACGGATAACACGGATTGGACTGATTGGCACGGATTTTTTTTGAATTGTTTTGGTTTTGTGGTTTTTGTTTTGTATGTTTGCCGATGTAATTTTTTCTTTTTTATTATAGAAAACTCATTCAGGATTTTCGATAGAGAAACTCCCTCGTTTTTAAGATATTTCTGCTTTGTGCGGTTTGCTTTTTTGCTTGGGCGTTTGTTTTGTGCGGAGTGCTGAATGGGTTTTTTGTTTTTATAGGAAAGTTTTAGTATATTTGTAGTTAAAAAAAATGAGTTTTTTTGCGGGTGAATGATGTTTGTAACAACCAAAATTTGACAAAACAGTAACATAATTTTAAATAAATAATATTTATGCCAACTAAATTTTTTACTAATAGTGAGGATAATAGTGTTTTAAAAAAGTTTGAGGGAACGTTGAAACATATCACGAACTTAAATCATTTTGATGCTTTGGTTGGTTATTTTAGGGCTTCGGGTTATTTTAAAATCCAAAAATTTCTAAAAGATATTCCTAAAATTAGAATTTTAGTCGGTATTAATGTGGACTCTTTAACAAAAAAATATCAAGAAAAGGGACGTTTGTATTTGGCAAATCCTGAAGAAACAAAAGAAACTTTTTTAAATGAACTAACGGTAGATATTCAAGATGCCGATTATAGCAAAGATATTGAAAATGGTTTGTTTCAATTTATCAATGATTTAATGAGTGGGAAAATTGAAATGCGGGCGCACCCAAACAAAACTATTCATGCAAAAGTTTACATTTTTCGACCAAGTAATTACAACGAATATACACCTTGCGAAGTAATTACAGGTTCTTCTAATTTAACCGATGCAGGTCTTGGTGCAAATCCTCATTCTAATTATGAATTTAATGTCGCATTAAGAGATTATGAAGACATAAAATTTGCTACCGAAGAATTTGAAAAACTTTGGGAACAATCAATACCTATTTTAACAGAAGAAGCACAAAAAATAAAGCAAAAAACTTTTTTACGTGATGATTTTACACCTTACGAGATTTACATTAAAATGCTTATTGAGTATTTCGGTAAACGTGTAGAATATGACCCTTATAATATTGATTTGCTTTTGCCACCAAAATATTTTCGCTTGAAATACCAATCAGATGCTGCCAATCAAGGATATGCTATTATGATGAAACACAATGGTTTTATTTTGGCTGATGTGGTGGGTTTGGGTAAAACAATTATTGCATGTATGGTAATTAAAAAATTTATTTACGAAAACGGAACGCATACGCGAATTTTAGTTGTTGTTCCACCAGCAATAGAAAAAGGTTGGCGAATGACCGTAAAAGAATTTGAACTGGAAAATCATTTTCATTTTATTACCATTGGCAGTTTACATAAAATTTTAGACCGAGATAATTTCGACAATCCCAATTCCGAGGATATTGATTTAATTGTAATTGACGAAAGCCATAAATTTAGAAATGACTTAACGGATATGTATATCAAATTACAAGGAATTTGTAAGATACCACGTAAAAGACCTTCTGAAAACGGCGATAGCAGAAAAAAAATCATACTTATTTCGGCTACTCCATTGAATAATAGACCCAATGATATTGAAAATCAATTGTATTTATTTCAAGACAAACGAAACAGTACATTGGAAAATATCCGAAATTTACAGTTATATTTTACCCCTCTGAACAAAAATTATGAATTATTTTCTAATGAATTAAAAGAAAAAAATTTACCCCCTGAAAAACGGAGTAGAATTATAAAAAAACTCAAAACATTGTTCCAAAAATTAAGGGACGATGTTATTGAACCTTTGGTCATACGCCGTACAAGAACCGACATTGAAAAAGTGCCGGAATACTTAGAGGATTTAAAAAAACAACATATTAAATTTCCCAAAGTTGGCGACCCTATCGAAGTTTACTATAAATTAGATGGTAAATTGAGTAGATTATTTTATGATACCATTGATTTATTAACTTCCTACACAGAAGGCAATGAATATGAAGACCCCTACACCAATGCAGTAGGATATTTCAGATATAGAGCAATAGAATTTTTGAAAGACAAAGATTTGGCAAAAAAAACTTACGGAAATGTTGAAAATATTTCGAGCCGACTATCGGCAATTATGAAAACATTGTTGGTAAAACGATTGGAAAGTAGTTTTTTTGCATTTAAAATGTCGCTCGGTAGATTGCAAACTGCTATTAGTAATATGCTCGAAATGTTTGAAAATGACACTGTTTTTATAGCCCCCGATTTAGATATAAATAAACTTTTGGAGGAAGGACAAAGCTACGAACAAATAGAAAAATTGATAAATGAAAAAGCCGGAAACAACAAAATTTACTCTACAAGTGATTTTGACGAAGCTTTTGTAGCAAATTTGAAAAAAGATAAAGCTTATATTGATGGATTGGTAAACCGTTGGGACGAAGTAAAAAAAGATCCGAAATTAAAAGAATTTATAAATAGAATTAAAAACGATTTTTTTGCTGAAAGTAAAAATATAAGTGGCAAATTAGTTATATTTTCGGAAAGCAAAGAAACAGCCAACGAATTAACAGAGCAATTAAGTAAAGTTACAAAAAAAGGAATACTAGCTATTAGTGCCGAAAACAGAAAGGACAAAGAAACGATTTTGTACGAAAATTTTGATGCAAACCTTGATGAAGAAAAATGGAAACACGATTACGATATAATTATAACTACCGAAGTTTTGGCAGAAGGCATAAACCTGCATCGCAGTAATATGATTGTTAATTACGACGTTCCTTGGAATGCAACTCGCTTAATGCAACGCATAGGGCGTATAAATCGTATAGGTACACGAGCCGAAACAATATTTGTTTATAATTTTTATCCTTCTTCGCATGGCGACCACGAAATAAATTTAGTAAACAATGCTTTACGCAAATTACAAGCATTTCATACTGCTTTTGGTGAAGATAATAAAATATTTTCTATTTTGGAAGAAAAAGGCGAAGGAGCATTGTTCGGAAATAAAATAGTGAAAGAAGAAAGCGAAATACTTAACTATTTGATTGAATTAAGGGATTTCAAAAAAAATCACCCGCGAAAGTTTATTGAATATCAAAAAATTCAGAACAAAGCGCGTTGCGGTAGAAAAGTACAGGTACATTTACAACCCACTATTTTTAATAGTGAAAATAACGAAATTACGTATCCATTACAAAAAACATCAATATCGTATTTGAAAAGCGATAACCACCCAGGCGTATTTTGTTTGGTAACACCCGAAATGCAAACTATTGAATTAAATTTTTTACAGGCTGTTAAAGTTTTTAAAGCAGACGAAAAAGAAAAAGCAATTGAATTGCACGAATTGCATCACGAACAAACGCTTACTGCAATGAAATTTTTTACTTCGGAAAAAAATCAAGAAGATTTGCAAAATATTACTAAGAAAAATTTAAGCCCTGCCGAAAATAAAGCAATAGGAAATTTGTTAGATGCTTTTAAAATTGCACCTACCGAACAAAAAAAATCGGCTTTAAAACGTGCAATAGAAATGATTAGAAAAGGTACTTTTGCAAGCAAAGGACTTCCGAAGGATATTAACGATTTTTTCAATACGAATGAAATAGTATTGAATGAAGCACAAAGATTTATAGATAAACTTTTTGTTGATATCTTAGATAAATTTGATTTTTCGTCGAATGTGGATAATATTATAAAAGACGACAGTTTTAATTTTGGTATCATTAACCCGAAAATAGTTTTAACACAGAGTTTTAAATAATAAAAATAACCACATAGACACATAGAAACATAGAAAAATGTATTCTTAAAAAAAACAATGTTTCTATATCGTAAAAAATAATAATATATATGGTAAATCAAGCACAAATAAAAAAGGCATTACAACGCCCCTACGATTTAACTCTTTTTGCAAAAGAAGTTTTAAATCCTGTTTTTGGTTCTAATTTTCAAATGAATATAAATCCTGTTGCGGCATCTGTTGAACTTAATAAAGCTGAAAGTAAGGTTATTAGCAAAGTATTGATTTTCGGTAAAATGGAATTGGAAGATTTAACCGAAATTACTTGTTACGAAATTCATTTACACGAAAATTCTAAAATTGAATATTCAAAAGTTGCCATACAACGGTATGTTCGCAAATTGCTGGGAAACGGGCAAGCCGCTTTAATCAATTTTATTAATCCAGCAAATAAAAATATTTGGCGTTTTACATACATTGCAAACGAAAGAACGATTAACGAAAAAGGCGAAAGAGTATCTAAATTAGTGAATGCAAAGCGATATACCTATTTATTGGGTACTTACGAAAGTTGCAAAACTGCCGCCGAACGCTTTGAAATTTTAAGCAACGAAATAAGTTTAACAATGGAAACGCTTACAAAAGCATTTTCAGTTGAAAAACTTAGTAAATCGTTCTTTGATGAATATTTAAGGCATTACGATAATTTTGTGGCTTATCTTACCCAGTCAAATTTCAAAATTTCTGTTTTTTCGGGTGATGAAAAAGCAATCAGAGATTTTTCAAAAAAACTTCTCGGTCGTATTGTTTTTCTTTATTTTGTGCAGAAAAAGGGCTGGCTTGGTGCTACCGATTTAGAATATAAAGACGGTTTGCAAAATTTCATACCCGAATTTTATAAACAGGCAGGTGCAAACGATGCTTTTTATAATAATTTTCTAAAAACTTTATTTTTTGAAACACTGAACAAATCACGTAAAAACGACGATTTTACGATGCCCGACGGCACTGTGCGCAAAATTCCATTTCTAAACGGTGGACTTTTTGACAAAGAAAAAGTTGATGAAAATACTTTAACTTTCAAAGCCGATTTATTTCATAATGTTTGGGAAGAAGAAAACCCTAAAACTCGTGGGTTTTTAGATTTTTTGAATGCTTATAATTTTACAGTTTATGAAGACAGCCCCGATGAACAAACTGTAGCCGTTGACCCCGAAATGCTTGGACATATTTTTGAAAACCTTTTGGAAGACAACAAAGACAAAGGTGCATATTACACGCCAAAAGAAATAGTGCATTATATGTGCCAAGAAAGTTTATCGGAATATTTGGTTACGAACTTTGACAAAGTTAAAATAGAAACACTTGTAAAACAAAAAGAAATCACTACACTCACAAAACCCGAATTACAAGAAATAGACAAACTATTAGATGCCGTTAAAATTTGCGACCCTGCCATTGGTTCGGGAGCTTTTCCCGTAGGACTTTTGCAAGAAATATTTACTATAAAAGAAGTTATTGCTTACGAAACAGACAAAGAATGGAAACCTGCCCAAGTAAAAGAAAACATTATTCAGAACTCAATTTACGGTGTGGACATTGAAAAAGGAGCGGTAGATATTGCACGGCTGCGATTTTGGTTAAGTTTGGTGGTGGATGAAGAAAAACCCAAAGCATTGCCAAACTTAGATTATAAAATAGTGGTAGGTAATAGTTTGGTTAGCAAATTTGAAGATGAGATTTTAACAATAAATTGGAAATTGGCAATAGGTAGTGCATTAAAAGATAATAATAATACACTCTATGATGAATATATACGAATAATTAATTTACTACCTAAAAAGCAAAAACAATATTTTAATTTTAAAGCAGATAAAACAACATTAAATACAGAAATTAGAAATCTAAAAATAGATTTGCTAATAATAATGTTAAAAATTGAAATAATAAAATTACGTGAAAGCGGTATTCAACCCGAACTTGAAAGCAACAAACAAAAGAAAGTTCAAGCCGAAGAACGTAAATTGAAAATACAATTTAATAATTCGACAATTAAAAAGCTCGAAAATTTGAAAAAACACCCTGAAAAAGTATTGAATTATTTCGATTGGCAATTGGATTTTCCGGAAGTATTAAACCCTGCATTAACACAAACAAACGATGGCGAAAAAAATAACAGCGATATTGAAAATGCAAACACTCAAATACTAATACTAAACAAACAAATAATTGCAATTAATCAATATTTGAAACAACAAAACATTAACGAACATATTTTAACCTTACAAACAAATATAGTTCATAGCCAAATTGCATTAATTAAAGAACAATTAGAACAAATAGAAAAAAGGATAGCCCAAATTTATGGCGAATTGTTTAAAGTAGAAAAAAACATAATTAAAGAGCCAAGTTTAAGCTTTGTTTACAGTATTCGCCCAATAAATCAAGGAATAAAAGAAATTAACCAAAAAGTAGAAAAAATTAATCCTAAACTTCCTAAAACAAAGGAAAATAATAGTAGTCTGGGCTTTGATATTGTGATTGGAAATCCGCCGTATGGTGCAAAAATGGCAGAAGCAGATAAAAAATATTGTCAAAGTAGATACATAACTGCAAAAACCATTTCAGGTGTACAAAAAGGTTCAAGTGATACATATACTTTATTTATTGATTTAGGGTTTCATATTTGTAAAGTAAATTCTAACTTACATTACATTGTTCCTATTTCAATTACATCAAGCGATTCTCTAACAGGTGTCCATAAATTATTAGAAGAAAACTGTGAAACAATAAAACTTTCTTCATATTCGGTTCGACCACAACCTGTTTTTGAAAATGCAGTTGTTAATACTTCAATTTTATTTTTTCATAAAACACATTCAAAATACAAAGAAATTTTTTCTACAAAAATGTATCGTAAAAATAATAATTTTAATTTACTGCATTTAGTAGATAATTTAGAATTTATTGAAATTTCAAAATATAAATTAATTGGTAGGTATCCCAAAATTAGTCTTGATATCGAGCGTAATATTCTTGATAAATTATTTAGATTAAAGTTTTCATTAGGTAGCTTAATAAAAAAAACAGGAAGTGAAATTTATTTTAGATTTGCTGGTGGTCGTTATTTTAAAGTAATAACAAATTATCCAACTGGTTCTTCTGCTGAGCGTTCAATTTGTTTAGCTAAAAAAACAGCAAATTCTGTTGGAGCTATTTTAAGTAGTAATTTATTTTTTTGGTTTTATCAAATTTATTCTGATAATTTAAATATGAAAAATTATGAAATTGAAAGTTTTAAAATTCCAGTAGATAAATTAGATGAAAATACAATCACAAAATTAGAAAATTTATATTCAGAATATTTAATTGATATTGAAAAAAACGCGAATATCCGTAAAGTTTCCAAAAATTCAAGTTATAATGTAGATACTTTTAAAGAATATAAAATTGGTAAATCGAAACATATTATAGATAAAATTGATGATATTATTTGCCCATTATATGGCTTTACAGAAGAAGAAACTGAATTTATTAAAAACTATGAAATAGAATTTAGAATTAGAGAAGATGAATAAAAATAGAGGAAGGGAAATAAAAAAGAAGTGTAAAATAGTGTGTTTTTTTAGCAAACGAAAAACAGAGCGGGTAATTGATACGATGACTTTAAGTCATCGTATCAATAGCATTTTAAAGAAGTTCTTTTATTTTGGTTTCAAATTCATTGTATTTGAAATCTTTGAGAGGTTTTAAAAAAGTTTCGCAGCCTTTTAAGAAAACTTCTTTTATGTGTAGGAGGTTTTCGGGGTCTGTGCCTTGCATGAT
>JAIFNL010000057.1 GCA_020047755.1 Bacteroidota bacterium | reverse complement strand
AAACCATCGGCAAGTTTAGTCAAGCCGGCCGGATTGTGGTAAGCTGCCTGTATTCCAATGGCTGCGTCTTGTGCTGGCATTCGTACAAAAGCCGCACTTTGATTGGTATTTGTAACAATACCGCCCGCAAACATGCTTACGGCTGAAAATGTAGCTAATAAGCTAATTATAAGTCTTTTCATACTGTTTTGTAATAAGGTTAAAAATAAAAAAATTTGAGCCGAAAATAATACTTTTTTTTCAATTATCAAACTTTATACATAAGTAGATATTTTTTTTATTCATTATGTTCTAATCTGCACAATTTATCTGCACAAAACAATAGACTTGTTGTAAATTGATTTTCTATATTTTGCAAAAAAGCCAGTAAGGGCTTAAAGGTAATAACCTTGAGTAGAACTCGTGGAAAGTTGTAAGCACCAGTGCTATTTTATTTTTGAGCAAACCTTTTGTTATTTGCTTATTTTTAAGCACTTGGCAAAACGAAATATACAATTAGTTTTGGTTCACTACTTATCAATTTATTGCAAAAATTTCAGATGAAATTATTTTCGTTCTTTTTTACACCGTAGGTGTAGAATAGCGATAGAAGCAAGTTCTCCCCCTCACGCAGGTATCGTCCCCAGCGGGGCGAAATAGGCTGAATCTCTCTTTTTCTATCGCTATTTGCCTTCTGCGAAGGCTAAAAAAACGGTACGAAAACGAAAATGATTTTTGACAGCCCACCTTCAAGGGCTAAGCGGTTCAAAACCACTTAGTCGATGATGCTCTACTGACAATTTTAGGGTTTGCAAATAGGCAGGTAGCGATGCACAAATGGAGTAAAAAACCCGACAGGTATTGAAGACCTGTCGGGTTTTACTTAATACTCCAAGCGGTATTGATACGATGACTTAGGAGTCATTGTATCAATAAAGCTAATTTTGCAATTACCGAATTAGTATCCTGGATTTTGAGTAATAGTACCATGGCTATAATCAATTTCGGTTTGCGGAATAGGGTAAAACATGTGCTTTGGCATGGTTAAACTAGTCGCTTTGTAAATAGGGTCTCCGGCATTGGTAACTGTGTATGTACCGTTTCCATTGTCCACTACGTTGGCTTTGATGGCGTATCCATCGGTTTTAACCTCTTTTTCGAGAAGACCAGTGCGCACTAGGTCGTGCCAGCGGTGTCCTTCGTTGCAAAGTTCTACTCTTCTTTCTCTGTAAATAGCATCAAGCAAAGCTGTTCCGGTAGCAGTAACGTCGGGCAATACCGAGCTGTTTCCGGCTCTTGCTCTTTCTCGCACTTTGTTTACGTAAAGTCGTGCATTAGGCTCATCGCTAGTGTGGTAACAAGCTTCGGCATAGAGTAAGTAAATGTCGGAAAGGCGAATTACTCTTTCGTTGATAGGACAATCGCGTGTATTTCCCAAGGCTAGATATCCTGCTTTAGAAATATAGTGTTTGTAGTCGCTCAGTCCGGTTAAGTCGCCTTGTACGGGAGTTGCACTGCCCCAAAGTTTTGCCCATTGTAGGTTTGTGATAACCGATTGGTCTCTTCGTGGGTCGTCAGTTTCAAAAGCAGCATATAGGTCGTAAGTATTTTGAAACTCACCGTAAGGGTCGCCTGCACCAAACCAAGGCAAGTTTAGGAAATACGTAAAGTTGCCATTATTTTTGAAAGCCCCATCGGTATCGAAAGGCGAGTTGTAGAATTGTACTTCAAAAATAGATTCTACTCCGTTCTCGGTCGATTCTCTAAAAATATCGCTGTATGTACCAGTGTATAAGCTGTAATCTGTCAATGCGAAGAGTTGCTCTGCGTAGGTTTTCGCTTCTGCCCATTTACTAGCATCGTAGAAGCTTTGACCTTGATAGCCAGGGCTAGCTTGTGCTACACATACTTTTACAAGCAATGCAAGCGCAGCACCTTTGGTAGCACGTCCTAAGTCGGTAGCGGCGTATTCGCTTTTTTTAGGAAGCACTGCAATAGCGTCTTTTAAGTCTTGCTCTATGGAAGCATATACTAGGTCTGCACTTGTTCTGGCAAGGTTAATTTCATCGGCATTGAGTGGTTTTGTAACCAAAGGCACGTCTCCGTAAAGTTTTACCAAGTCAAAATAATAGTAAGCTCTCATGTATTTGGCTTCTCCTACTACTCTTTTTTGCAATTCTTTGTTTTTTACAAGGGGTTTTTCAATACCATCAACGTTGTAAATTAAGTTGTTGGCAATTAATATACCTCTGTAATTGTATCTGTAATTGCGCGAAAAAAGGAGGTCAACGGCAGTGAAAGTATATTCGTGCAAGCCGTTTGATTCTCTGCGTATGGATTCATCAGTAGGGTAAGAGGATAAATCGGTTCTAGCCCAGTTGTAAACATAGTGCCAAAGCGGTGCATAGCAAGCGTTTGCGGCTTTAACTAATTCATCGTCGGTAGCGTAAAAAGTAGCTGATGTTTGTTCACCTATTTTTATAGTATCTAAAAAGTCTTCGCTACAAGCCGAGAAGAAAATTAGAACGCTAAATATTAATATATTTTTAATTTTTTTCATTGTACTCGAAATTTTAATGTTTTTAGAATGTTAATGTTGCACCAAGAGAAAAAGTTCTAGCTTGTGGATAAGTTCCATAGTCGAGTCCTTGGCTAAGAGTACCACCACCTACTTCTGGGTCTAAGCCTGAGTAATTGGTTAGTGTAAATACGTTTTGAGCCGAGAAATAAAGTCTAGCTTTCGATAGCCATGGAGTTGCATTTAAGAATGTGTATCCAAGTTGTAAATTTTTCATACGCAAATACGAACCGTCTTCGATATAAAAATCGGAAACTCTAAGGTTTTTGCCTGGCGTAGCTGTTGCGGTATTCAAACCAAACATTTTGCCCGACATATTTTCTGGCCAATAGTCGCTAGCGTCAGAAGTCATAGCATATTTTTTAGAGATATCGTAGTTGTAGTATTTGAATGCATTGAATAGTTCGTTTCCGTAAACACCTTGGAAAAACATAGTCAAATCAAAGTTTTTGTACTGAACATCAATGTTCAAACCAAAGAATAAGTCTGGAATTGGGTTTCCAAGCATCACGCGGTCGTTTCCATCGATTTTGCCATCGGGTTCTTCCAAGATGCCATCGTTGTTTTTATCAGTCCATTGATCTACAAATTTGAAGTCGCCCGGATAGAGACCTTCTGTTTTTTGAGCACTAGCCGCAATTTCTTCAGCCGATGTAAATACACCGTCTATTTTGTAACCCCAGAAAGCACCAATAGGTAATCCTTCCGAAGTGCGAGTTGTGGTACCAACAAGAGCAGCACTTGCGCTATAAATAGGTTGTCCACCACCTAAGCTAACTACTTCGTTTTTGATGTGCGAAAGGTTTGCGTTGATGTTGTATTTTACTGCACCAATAGCGTCTTTGTAGCCAATATTTAACTCAAAGCCTTTGTTTTCAACTTCTCCAGCGTTTGAGTAGGGCGTTCCGTCGTATCCTGCATATTCGGGAAGTGGCACTTGTACAAGCATTTCTTTTGTTTTCTTGATGAAGTAATCGGCTGTGAGCGATAGTTTGTAGTCGAGCATAGCTAAATCTAAACCAATGTTGGTCGATTCAACGGTTTCCCAGTGGATGTTTTCGTTTGCCATTTTTACGGGAGCGGCACCTGCATATTCTTTGTTGCCAAAAATATAGCTGTATTCTAATTGTGCATCAGATGATTGCATAGTAGCGGCGAAGCTGTAAGGGTCAATTTTTGCATTACCAACTCTACCCCAACCGGCGCGAATTTTCAAATCGCTTACAATATTTTCGGGTAAGAAATCCATGAATGTTTCGTTTCTCAGTTTCCACCCCAAAGAGGCTGAAGGGAAGTTTCCAAAGCGTTTTCCAGGTCCAAAAACTGATGAACCGTCTCTACGCATCGACGCAGTTAAGAAATATTTATTGGCATAGTTATAGTTCAATCGTCCTAAGTAAGAGAACATTCTAGTTTCAGAGCCAGAGTTGTAAGCCGTTGTGCTAGCAATATCGCTCGAAGCATTGATGTATTGCATTTCTACTAAATCATTGGGAACATTGCTTCTTGCGCCACCAAGCCATTCGCTTACATTTTTTTCGGAAGTAAAACCGGCTAAAACATTGATAGAGTGCTGGTCGAAAGTACGAGTGTAGCTCAAAGTGGTTTCCGACAACCAGCCGTAAAATTGGCTTGTTCCTTTTGAAACGCTGTTGGTAAGGTTTTTCTCACCACCTACGTATTCGTACTTTGGATAATATACTTTGCTGTTAGAGTATGAAATATTGGTATTCAATGCTGTTCTTAAAATTAAACCTTCAATAATTTCAGCCTGAATGTAAGTATTAGCTAACAATAATAAGCTCGAACCAGTGTTTACGTCTCTGTTGAGAATAGCAAGAGGGTTTCTTAAATCGGAATAAGGAGTAGATAAAAATTCGCCTGTTGATTCGTCTTTTGCAGGAGTAAGTGGGTCGAGACGCTGAGCTAAGGTCAAAATACCTGTAATATCAGAGCCTGATACGTCGTTGTAACCACTTTTGGCAAGCGAAATATTTACCCCTGTTTTGAATATAGAGCCAATGTTGTAATTCGTATTCAAACGAGCATTGATTCTTTCGTATTTTGAATATTCTACTATTCCATCATTTTTAAAGTAGCCAACACTAAATAAGGTGTTTGAATTTTCATCGCCTTTTGAAATGGTAACGTTTGTTTTATCGACTTGCCCCATGCGAGTAACTTCATCAAACCAATCGGTAGTCTGAGTTGGGTCATCGGAAGGAACACGCAATACTAGTGGCACATAAGTAGAGGATCCTGTAAAAGCCGTGGCATTGGCTTGTGCTAAGTTGTAAGCATGTAACCAGTCTTCAGAGTTTAGTAATTCGGGAGTTTTCCAAGCTTTTTGAATGGCGTGCATGGTTTCTACCTCCACTTTTACTTTTCCACTTTTACCGGTTTTGGTCGTTATTAAGATTACACCGTTTGCACCACGCGAGCCATAAATAGCGGTAGCTGAAGCATCTTTCAATACTTCAATGGTTTCAATATCGCTAGGGTTTAAGCTACCAATGTCGTCAAGAAGAATACCATCGACTACATACAGCGGGTTTGCATTGTTTACCGTACCTGTACCACGAATCCTAACGGAAAGCCCGCTACCGGGTTCGCCCGAGGTTTGAGTAATTTGTACGCCCGATGCACGTCCTTGCAACAAAGTTGCAGCGTTGCCTTCGGGTTGGTTGGCTATATCGTCGCTGCTAACGCTCGAAATGGCTCCCGTAACGTCGCTTTTCTTTTGTACACCATAGCCAATGGCTATTACTGCTTCAAGTTCGATAGACTCTGGAAGTAATTGAACATCAATGATCGATTTTCCAACCACTGTTACTTCTTGTTTTATCATTCCCACAAAGCTAATAATTAAGCTGGCATTTTCGCCAACATTAATCGAATACTTGCCATCAGCATCGGACATGGTACCGTTTGATGTGTTTTTCTCAACAATTGAAGCTCCCGGTAAAGGCAGTCCATCATTATCGGTAACCGTACCAGTAATAGTAACAGTTTGTGCAGAAAGCTGCAACACCAACAACGAACTAATTATTAAAAAGATTAGTTTTTTCATTCTGTTGTGATTTTTAAGAATTAATTAGTTAGTAAATAATAAAGTTAGTTTGTTAGTTACTTTGAAACACTTGTTGTAACAGTGTTCATTTGAATTGCACCATCACTTCCAATAGCTGCTTTTATTTGGCTTTTAGTATAACTTACATAAACACCAGCGGTTTTATTCTGAGTATAGTTTCCATTAACCGTTCCGTCCCATTTTCCGGCAGGGTCAATAGCAACCACTTTAGTACTTCCCATTCCCACTAAAAGGATTGCATGTTTAAAGGTTTTGTCTTTTCTAAAATTGCCAAAAACAATAACTGGACGTCCGGCAGTTAACTCTGCTTCAATCATTGTAAAAGTTCCATTTTCAATATTAACTAGCTGTTTATTAATCCCATACCATCCTGCGTCTGAATTAAACATATAGCTAACACCTACCGATGTATTCCAACGCGAAGAGCTGTAGAAACCCATTACAAAATCAGGATTGTATCCAGAGCCATTCTCACCACCAACTTCATCATTATGAGAAAGAAAAGGTTTGTATAAGTGCATTACCGAGCTAAGGCAAGAGCTTCCAGCAGATTGGTCTGCATCGACTGTATTATCGAACATATAAAAATAAGTAATCCCTTGTATTAAATAGGGAATTGGCTCAGCAATGCCCAAAGTAGCTAAGTTGCGAACTTGCTTATTGCCATTTTCTGCAATGATTTCAGCCGAAATAACTATCTTTTTGTTTTCGTACTTTGCTGGAGCTGTGTATTCTATTTTCACATCGTATTGCTGATACGTTTCGTTGTAAACAAAGCTACTTGCTTGGTATTCGGCTACTTGCTCTTGTGTTTTGGCTGTTCCAGTAGTTTCATCTAGTTCGGCAGCAAATACAGTTACTTTTGTTACTTTGTTGTCGTCAAAAGACTTTACTTTCAATTTGATTTTCACTACATTACCCGATGTGTATTGCGCAAGCAATACTTTACCGTCAAAGTCGGTTATTGGTAACCAACTATGGGTATAATCCATAACATTTTCATCTTCTTTATCGCACGATGTGGCAAAAAGTAAAAGGAAAAAAGAAATTGCTAAAAACGTGTATTTTTTCATTTTTTGTGAGATTGATTGTTTGATTATTAATCTTAGTAAAAAGTTAAACTTTTTTGCAAATTTAATTATCTTTTTTTAAATTAAAATTTGTATGATTTAAGTCAAATAATTCCTTTTTGTATTTACTTACGTTTAATTTGAATATGTTTTGAATGTAAATTATTGAATTAATGTATTATATAACTTTTGTACTTGTTTTATTTATGTTAATATCATTCAATTTTTTTTTATATAAGAGTGTTGTATCTTTATTTTCCTTAAATTTGTATGATATGTTATTTATGATAAATTTAGTGAAAATCTGTTAATTAGTTAAAATTACTTTTGTTTGTTAAATTTTTTTTAAAAAGTGTATTTTTTTTATAAAAATAGCTTTTTTTTGATATAGTTATATTTTAATAACATTTAAAGTAAATTAAGTTTTATTATAATAATTTATGGAACAAGATGTATTACTTCTTCTTTTTTGAAACGAGGAAAGACTTTTTTTTTATATTTAGGTAGTTATAATTATTGTATTTTAAAAAGAAGCAAATTTTATCTAATTATCTGTAAATTAATATTATATTTAGTTTTATATTTTAGCGTTATCCGTTTTTGTTCTTAAAAGAGGGAGATTTTCCAATTTTAGTTATTTTTTTACAAATCAATAATCAAAATTGTATTTCAATTGTTCTGTTAATTATATAAGTCTAATTTATAGATAGTTGTAGAGAATAGAAAATCAATGGTAACTTTTTTTTGAAAATATAAAAACATTATTGTTTTTGTATGACAACATATTTTATATATTTGCAAAAGTAGAAATTAAATGTAATCTATTAAGAATATAGTATTATGAAAATAGTAAAAATACTTATCAAATGTATGTTTGTTGTCGTTTTGTTATTCAATTTTTTAACAATAAATGCTCAGCAACCCGATACTTTTTACACCTTGCACGGTGGAAATGCAATTTGGGCTAAAATAATTGAAAGCCAAAACGTTGAATTATCAACAGATTCAAAGTCGGTGCAATTGGTTAGTAATGCCACAAGTGGCTATTTCATTACCGAACAGCAATTTACAACTTCTACCTTCAGTAGAGGTTTACCTTCATGGAATGGCTATGCGCCTTTCAATCAAGCTAGTGCATTTAAGGTTCAGTTGCGAGTACGTACCGAAAGTAGTTGGTCGCCTTGGCTTACTGCCGGCTTTTGGAAAAACTACATCTGGAGCGATTACGGCGCAATCGATTTTTCGTATGGCGAAATAGACATAGATTATTTAGTGTTAAATACTTATGCCGATGCTTTTCAATACAAAGTAATCTTTTTGCGAAATAGCACAAGCTATGAATCGCCTCGTGTAGAAAAACTTTCTTTTTCCATGAGCGACCAATTACGAACCGACAATTGGAGCTTGGCAGCAGCACTTGCCGACAAGCCTACCGAAATATTTATTCCTACAAATTTTGTCTATCAATATGCCGTTGATGCCACTATTGGTGGCAGTATTTGCTCGCCTTCGTCGGTTTCGATGATTTTGCAAAGCTTAGGAAAACAAATAAATACCTACCAATTTGCTGTTGATACCAAAGACCCTTACCACAACATATATGGCGTGTGGCCTCGCAATGTACAACACGCAGCGCATTATGGAGTAGAGGGTTACGTAGGCAGATTGCGCTCGTGGAGCGATGCCGCAGCAATACTTCAAGCAGGCGGAAGACTTGCTATGTCGCTCGGAAAGCCTTTGTATTCAGGGCATTTGATTATGCTCGCAGGCTTCGACGCTACCGGAAATCCCATAGTGCACGACCCAGCGGAAATTAATGGTTATTCATACAAACATTCAAAATCTGATTTGTCCACCTCGTGGTTTGCAAAAGGTGGAATTGCGTATATTTTCTTCAAAAAGCCCGAAACAACTTCTATTTCACACGTTTCAAAAGAAGAGCTTACGCTATCGGTTTTCCCAAATCCCATCAACGAAACGTCGCAAATTC
>JAIFNL010000027.1 GCA_020047755.1 Bacteroidota bacterium | reverse complement strand
CGTAAGAGAGTGCGGAGCCATGGTAAGGGAGTGCGGAACGACCGTAAGAGAGTGCGGAGCCATGGTAAGGGAGTGAGGAACGACCGTAAGGGAGTGCGGAGCCATGGTAAGGGAGTGAGGAACGACCGTAAGGGAGTGCGGAACGACCGTAAGAGAGTGCGGAGCCATGGTAAGGGAGTGCGGAACGACCGTAAGATTTTTAACGCTTTTTAACAAATTCTTCTACAAGCCCTTATTTTGCTCGAAAGTTGAATGCAAAAAAGGCAATTCAACTACACAAACAGAATCCATTAGTCCAGAAAAGAAATATCATTCCATTTTAACCATAACCGAGCATCAAATCATCAAATCAACAATTTAACAATTAAATCATTGCTAATTGATAATTATTATATATCTTTGCATTATATCGTGCAACGTTTGAACAATTCCAAAATAAGCAAACATTTTAAAGTCGCAACCAAAGCATATTTTAATGATTCATAAAAACATAAAAGAATTGCAAAGCAAAGCTGTGAATGCTTCTATCGTACTATTTGCTTCGGTAGGCGTTCTTCTAATTCTATTTGTTTTTTTTAGAGCATTAACGTTCGGATTCAATTTAGCGTTCTTCCTTCAAGCTATTGGTGTCTTTTTTATTGTGTTAGCTGCTATTTTTAGAAATAAATTAAGTATCAATGCCAAAGCGTTGGCATTGACCTTAGTTACGCTTCTTACCGTTTCTACTGGTATGTATTCGTATGGTTTCCTTTCGTCAGCCAAAGTTTATATTGTAGTATTACCTATTTTTACAACATTTGTAGTTTCTTATCGCAAAGGAATTTACAGCTTAATTATTCTATTTGTCATTTATACCGTTATTGCGTTGCTCTACATTACCAAAACGGTTGAATATACCATTGATGTAGAAAAATACATAGCCAATACACGCATTTGGGTTGTCGATATTTCCATTATACTGCTTATGGCACTAGGCTTGATGCTTGTAGCTCATTTTTTTAGAAAAACAATTCTAATTAATTACCACCAAATAGAACAACAAAACAGCAAGCTACTAGATGACGATAAAAAACTAAAAGAAAGCGAAGAACGCTATCGCAAATTAGTTTCTTCCTTTCCCGACATTATCATGATTCACGATTTGACTGGCAAAATTATCTACGGAAATGAAAATTTAGCCAAAATGACAGGCATAACCCCCGAAAACTATGCAAGCGAAAATAAAAAAGCACACATACACCCCGATGATATTGATTTTGTTAGAAAAGCCCTAGAAGATTTGTTAAACTCAGATAAAACCCAATCCGAAATTATCGAAAATCGATTTGTAACTGTTTGGGGAAACACACTTTGGTTTAGTGGCACTATGTCCAAAATTTACTTAAACGATATACTTCATATACAAATAGTATCGCGCGATATTACCGAGAGAAAATCCATAGAACTTGAACTCGCACAGCACCGAAGCAATTTAGAAAAACTTGTGATAGAAAAGACATTAGACCTTGAAATAACCAACGAAGAGCTGCAAGCCACCAACGAAGAGCTTTTTGAAAAAAATACAATCATCAACAATCAAAACGAAGAACTTAAAAGTACGTTGCAAAACCTCAAACAAACCCAATCCAAGCTTTTACAAGCCGAAAAAATGGCATCGCTTGGCGTATTAACCAGCGGCGTGGCACACGAAATAAACAATCCTCTCAACTACATTATGGGCTCGTATCTAGCTCTGTTCGATTACTTTGAACAACACCAGCATACAGAGCAACAATTAATCTCAATGGTTTTGAAAAGCTTAAAATCGGGAGTAGATAGAGTTTCGATGATAGTAAAAAGTTTGAATGATTTTAGCCGCAACAACAAAAACCACGACGAAAACTGCGACATTCACTTAATCATCGACAATTGTATTTTGATGGTTCAAAATCAATTAAATCAAAAAATTGTACTTCAAAAAAATCTTACGCCCAGCAATTTAATTGTCTTGGGAAACATCGGAAAATTGCATCAAGTAGTTATCAATATTGTACAAAATGCTATCCAAGCCATTGAAAATGAAGGCAAAATAACCATAACTACCTCGCAAATTGAGCATAATGCAGTCATTCGATTTGACGACACAGGCATAGGAATAGAAGAGGAGAATTTATCGAAAATAACCGACCCTTTTTTCACAACCAAAGACCCAGGCAAAGGAACTGGTCTGGGCTTGTCGATAAGCTATTCCATTATAAAAGAGCACAAAGGAAGCCTCGAATTCAAATCACAGCTCAACAAAGGAACAAGCGTAACTATAACAATTCCATTAAAACCAAACTAATATGAATTTAGATACAAAAATTTTGTACGTAGATGATGAAGAAATAAATATTTTTCTTTTCAAAATTAATTTCTCGAAAAAATACCAAGTATATACCGCACTCAATGGTTTTGAAGGACTTGATGTTTTGAATAAAACCCCTGATATTAAAATAGTTATCAGCGATATGAAAATGCCCAAAATGGACGGCTTGACCTTTATCAAAAAAGCCCGAACTTTATTTTCTGATGTAAGTTACTTTATTCTGACGGGTTTTGAAATTACCGACGAGATACAGAATGCTTTAGATGAAAAAATTATCTTGCAGTATTTTAGTAAACCTTTTGATTTAAAAGAAGTTACAGCAGCAATCGACCAATTTAGTTAGCAAAGAAAAACAAATGATTAAAACAACAAAAAACGGATTGCTCATTTTCGCTACATTTATCTGGGCAATAGCAACTTATATGCTACTTTCCAGAGCCTATTCATGGGCAAATCTGTTCAATATACCACAACTTATTATTTCCCTTTTGGTAGGTACAAGTATTGGAATATTTAAAATTTACTTCATCTTTCGCAAAGTTGCCATTCAAAATTGGAATCGTATTAGCAATTTAAAAGATTCAGAATTAAATCTTTGGCAATTTCAAAGCACACGCTCCAAGCTACTAATTGTGTTTATGATGACTTTTGGTATTGCTTTGCGCAAATCAGCGATTATTCCCATTAAAGTGCTGATGCCCATCTATTTAGGTATAGGCTTGGCTATGCTTTATGTGGTGGTTTTCAATTTGAAACGAATAATAAATGCGTTGGTTGGGTGATGCGCTGAAGTAAAAATATAGTTTATTTTGAGGCTTGCTTTGAAAAGAAAAAAATTGTAGTACACAAACCACTAGCTTAAACCGAAAGTAAAACAATTCCGCAAAAAGATAGGAAAATAGGTTCTAATTTTACATTTTGCCATTTTGTATAAAACTAAAAATGAGTTATTTGTAATAAAATTACAAATAACTCATTTCAAAAAAGTGGTGCCACTCGGAATTGAACCAAGGACACACGGATTTTCAGTCCGTTGCTCTACCTACTGAGCTATGGCACCTTTTATATCTGCTCAAACAAGAAATGTTTTTTTGTTTTTGCGCTGCAAAGGTAAACACTATTTTTATTTGTGCAAATTTTTTTTGAAAAAAAAATGAAAAAAAATCAAATAAATCAGCAAATATTTGAATTTGAAGTAAATAAAAATTTTCTTTTTTTCAAAAAAAAAGAAAAAATAAATCATTTTAATTCTCTTTTGCTATCTGTAAATCATTTTATGCTGCTCTTTGCTCTTTTTTTTTAAAAAAACTATTCCAATTTTTGATGTATTGTTGGTTTAAAAATATAAATTCGTTGAGTAAAATAGACCAAAAAAGCAACGAGCAAACTGCTAAAAAGGGCAAGCATCACACTTTGCGTTCCGTAAGTATCTGGATTAAAGTTTGCAGGAGCATAATTGTGATAATAAAAATAAAATAGCACAGCCATAGCATTGTTAAAAAAATGAGCCAAAATAGGCAACCAAAGCGATTGACTCCAAACCAATAAATAGCCAAAATAAACACCTAACAGCAAACGCGGCAGAAATCCATAAAACTGAATATGCAACGCACTAAAAATGAAAGCTGAAATGAAAATTCCCCAGTGGTGGTTGCGTGTCATTTGAGTGAAAATACGCTGAAAGACACCTCTAAAAATAAGTTCTTCGCCCAGGGCTGGCAAAATAGCTATAACCAGTAAATTGGCTAACAATCCAGTAATTGTTTTAGTGGAAACAATAGCCTCAGTCAATTTTTTTGCTTCATCTTCGCTTGTGCGCATCATTTGTTCTATGTGACTCATAAAGCTAGGCAATTTCATCGATTCATTAAACTCTATCAATACATTCACCGCTGGCAAAGCCACCAAAATGGTCATAAAAACATAAAGCACCGAGTTATAATTGAGCTTTCGGTTCAAACTCAAATAATCCAAACTATTCTCGCCAAGCAAATAAGCAATCGCCACCGCCGGAAATACAAACAAAGCCACGGTTTGCAAAGCCTGAAAATATTTGATTATTTTTATGTTTTCAACGGTTTCGGTGTTCATGTAGCTACCCAATTCAGCCGCATTCAAACCAAAAAGTGGTATTGACAAACCAATACCAACACCAAGCGTGAATAAAAAAACAACTAAAATAATAAAAATAGCAAAGAAAAACTGAAAAGAGGCACTCGTATTTGCAAATAATTTCATGACAAAAAATTGTTCTATTGTTAAACTTACTTTTCTTTTTTCTGTTTCTCAGGCTTTCCACGCTTGAAGCCAGACAAATCGCCTCCTTGCTTTTTGCCTTTAAACTTGAAAGTATAAGTAAAATCGAGCAAAGGCAAAAACACTGTGCGCGAAGCTTGGCTAGCCAAAGTAGAATAAGCCAATTTATAGCCAACTAACACACGGGTATTTTCCCATTGAGTAATCAACAGCAAACCTTTGTGTTCGATACTCCAATCGGTAAATTTCCCTAGCGAAAGAAATTGAATATCGGTAGAAAAATCTAAATTCTCAAAATACAAATGCCCATCGAGCTGCAAACCCAAATACCACATCAATTGACCCTGATAAGGCTGAGTGCGCATAAAAAATACCGGATAAAAAATACTATCCAACACCTGATTTTTATTGGCTACCGAAAAATGAAATCCCACTTTTCCGGTAAGCAAATAGTTTGCCTCGGTGCAACTAGTTGGCTTTTGAATATACGAACTAAATAGTACTTCGTTGGTGAATGTTACATTGGGTTTTATTGTATTTGTGAGTGGGTAAATGATTTCTCTTTCGGCTTTCATAAATCCAGGAAAAGTTTTTTCAGAGGATTGAAATCGTTTTTGCCCAATTATGGGCGTATAAATTCCGTGCCGACTAGTAACTAGTAAGTCCGTTTTTAACCATTGTTTTTTAAGGTATATATTAGGCGCAAACAACAGACCCAACGGCTGAGCTCCAATTTCCATTTTTCGAGTAATGCCGTAGCGCAAGTTCTGAAACGCACTTACAGCCATGGTATTATACTCCACCGTTCGGGCATTGCCCACAGTCCAAAGAGGTGTTTGTGCAAAAGCACCATTCAACATTACCAAAAACAAAACAAAAAAAATACTTTTTTTCATTGAATCAAGAATTTTATTGAATTAGGAATGAATGTAATGAATTTCATCATTTTTCATTCCTAATTTTAAATTTTAAAAAGCTTACGCCATGATGAAATCGAGTTGTTTGCGCTCGGTATTTGCTCTAACTATTTGAATGGTAACGTGGTCGCCTAGTTGAAAGCGTTTGTTTTTGTTTTTGCCAAAGATGACGTAGTTTTTTTCATCAAACACATAAAAGTCGTCTTCCATTTCGCGCAACGATACCATGCCTTCTATTTTATACTCAGCTATTTCTACATAAATTCCCCACTCGGTAACTCCCGAAATAACGCCTTCGTAGAGGTTGCCTACTTTGTCTTTCATAAACTCAACGGCTTTGTACTTAGTCGATGAGCGTTCGGCTTGCGCTGCACGGTATTCCATTTCCGATGAGTGTTTGCACTTTTCGGCGTAATAGGTTTTGTTGGCAGAAGCTTCGCCTTGCAAATAGGCAAACAGCAAGCGGTGCACCATCACATCGGGGTAGCGGCGAATGGGCGAAGTGAAATGCGTGTAATAATCGAATGCCAAGCCATAGTGTCCAATGTTTTTCACATCGTATTCTGCCTTTGCCATAGAGCGAACGGCTAAGGTTTCGATTAAGTTTTCTTCGGTTTTTCCGGCTACATCGGTCAAGAGCTGGTTAAGTGAGGTTGTAATTTCTTGGCGCGAAGCTAATTTTAATTGATAACCAAACTTTTTGATGAAATCGGAAAAGCTTTTGAGTTTTTCCATGTTTGGCTCATCGTGCACGCGATACACAAAGGTTTTGGCTTTTGCTTTGTCGTTTACTTTGCCTACAAATTCGGCTACTCGCTTGTTGGCAAGCAACATAAACTCTTCTATTAGTTTGTTGGCATCTTTCGATTCTTTGAAGAAAACGCTTAGCGGTTTGCCTTTTTCGTCAATTTCAAATTTCATTTCTACTCTATCGAACGAAATAGAACCGTTTTTGAAACGTTTGGCGCGTATTTTCTTAGCCAACTCGTCGAGTTTCAAAATTTCTTCCGAAAGTTCTCCGGCTTTGTCTTCGATTATTTGTTGGGCTTCTTCGTAAGCAAAACGCCTGTTGGAATTGATGATTGTTTTGCCAAACCACTCGTTCATAATCTTTGCATTTT
Organism: Bacteroidota bacterium; assembly: GCA_020047755.1. Lineage (GTDB taxonomy): Bacteria > Bacteroidota > Bacteroidia > Bacteroidales > JAIFNL01 > JAIFNL01. The sequence goes on along the minus strand of JAIFNL010000027.1, from coordinate 8,414 downwards.
CGTCTAATTCAAACACTGCGGCAAAACAAAGCTTGTCTTCGTTGGGTTTTAGCGAGCAAATACCGTTTGATAATCGTTCGGGCAACATGGGCACTGTTCTATCGACCAAGTAAACAGAAGTGGCGCGTTTGTAGGCTTCCTCATCGAGGGTAGAATTGGGTGTAACGTAGTGAGTTACATCGGCAATGTGCACGCCCACTTCGTAGTTTCCATTTTCGAGTTTTTGAATGGAGAGTGCATCGTCAAAATCTTTAGCATCAACGGGGTCGATAGTAATGGTGGTGATGTTTCTAAAGTCTTTGCGTTTGGCAATTTCTTGCTCGGTGATGATGTCCGAAATATCTTCGGCAGCTTTTAGAACGCTTTCGTCGAACTTATAGGGCAACTCAAACTCGGCAAGAATGGCGTGCATTTCGGTTTCGTTGTCGCCGGCATTGCCCAAAACGCGAATGATTTCGCCCACCGGATTTTTGCCTCTTTCGTTGGATTCTATAATTTTAGCTACTACTTTTTGTCCGTTGAGTGCGCCGTTGAGTTTTCCTTTGGGTATAAAAAGGTCAGAACTAAGGCTTTTGCCTTCGGGAATCATAAAGGCGAAGCTATCGGATATTTCCATAGTTCCCACAAAGTACTGTTTAGAGCGTTTAAGTATTTGAATTACTTCGCCTTCGGGGTTTTTGTTGCTGCGAATGGCATACACATAAAGTTTTACTTCGTCGCCGTTCAAGGCACCGTGTAGGTTGCGCTGCGAAACGTAAATATCTTGTAGTTGCCCTTCGCAAATTACGTAAGCCGAGCCTTGTGCAGTCATATCTACTACGCCGGTTAGGTAGCCGCTTTGCTTCAAAAGCCTGTATTTGCCAGTGCCTACTTCTTCTATTTGCTTGTCTTTTTTAAGTTCGAGCATAAGGGCAGCCAATAAATGCTTTGTGCTAACGTCGTGTATATCCAAACGCTTGGCTATTTGCTTGTAATTGAAGTTGGCGTTGGGCTTTTTAGTAAAAATACCCATAATAGACTGTTTCAACTGCGAAGCAGTGTAGGCTATTTGTTTGCCTTTTTTTTCTTTTTTCTTATCTTTTGGCATAATATTTTGTTTTTTATGACTGATATTCCATTTTTGTATTCTACGGCTTATCGTATGCAAACATACAAAAAAAATAGGTCTTGTACTATTTTTTCTAAAAAGTTTTTTATGTTTTATGGTTAAGTAGTTAAATTGTTCTTTTTATCTTTTATCTTTTCATTTTAATCTTTAAAAATCCTATTTTTGTAGGATAAAAAAATCCAAGTTATTTAGGATAAAAAATCATTAAAATAGATGAAAAGCAAACCAACTATTTATTTTAATTTTACAAATAATTAAACGAAAAAAAAATGAAACCAACATTAGTAATTGTAGATGACTTTGAAAATACCCTTTTTGTAATAGAATTTACACTTTGGCAAAATGATTTTCAGATTCTTAAAGCAGAAAACGGAGCAGAAGCTTTGCGCTATTTCGATGGCAGACAGGTAGATTTACTAATAACTGATTTGAATATGCCAGACTTGAATGGCATAGAACTGACGAAACAAGTAAGACTGCTACCACAGTACAAGCGCATTCCTGTACTTATGCTCACATCGGAAAAAGACGCAAAGAAAAAGCAAGAAGCTCTCAATAGCGGAGTTACTGCCATTGTTCAAAAACCTTTTGAGCGCGAGGAGTTTATCAAAACCGTAAAACGAGCATTGAATTTGTTTTAATTCGGTAATTTAGTAGTTAGGAATTTGGCATGAGTTACGTTTTCATAATTGATAATTCAATGCTGCCAAGTTAAGCCCTTCAAGGGTTTTTAACCCCTTGAAGGGCTGTTTCACAAATAAACTTAATTAAACGACATTGATTCCTAATTTTCATTTTTTTTCAAAAAGAAATAAAGTAAACTTAAAATAACGCATGATGTTATCAATCATAGTATTAAATGTAATTTTAGTATTGATACTTATGCGCTATTTGAGTGTAAGTATTAGAAATTTAGAAACAGAAAAAGTATTTGAAAATGCCGAAAGCACAGCGCACCGCTACGCCAATCAGATAGATAAACAGGTAGAAGGAGCTTTTGACATAGCACGTACCTTGAGCCACACCTTTGAAGCGGTGCAAGCTCTGGAAAAAAAGGCTATTCGCAACGATTTTAATTCCATTCTCAAAAATGTGCTCAATAGCAATCCCAATGTTTATGGGGTTTGGTCTGTTTGGGAGCCCAATAAACTCGATGGCAACGATGCGCTATATGTAAATACAATAGGACACGACCAAACCGGACGTTTTGTGCCGTATTGGTACAAGCTTGGAAATACCCTTTATTTAGAACCAACCAAAGATTATGAATTACAAGGCGATTCTTATTCTGAAGCCTTAACCTTCAACAAAGAAATTGTAACCGACCCTTATCTTTATAAAGCAGGTAATAGCGAAGTAATGATGATTTCGCTTATTGTTCCTATTCGTATTAATAACGAAGCCGTAGGTGTTGTAGGGGTAGATTTATTGTTGCAAGATTTTCAGGCACTTAGCGATACTGTGAAAATTTTTGAAACGGGGTATTTGACCTTACTTTCAAACAATGGACATTTTGTAAGCCACCCAAACAAAAGCTTAATAAACAAATCGTATCCCGAAGAAATTCCCGAAGAAGAAAGAAAATTCAAAATCTCAGAGAAAATACGAAAAGGAATTGATTTTAATTACGATGCTCAAAATCTTTTAACCAGCGAACTTTCACGCGTGTTTTTGGTTCCTGTTCAATTCGGAAGTTACCTCGGTTAGGGAGATTCAAATAACCATGATTTCCATTTCTATAAGCATGATTGTGCTCATAACCCTTTTTGCATGGCTCGTTTCGCGCAATTTATCTTCTATTATCAACAAACTAACCACCGAAATAGGAAAAATAACCAACCGAGCCATAGCTGGCGAGTTAAATTATAGAGGTTCTACCGAGCATATTTACAAACAGTTTCACCCAGTTATCGAAGGCATCAACACTACGCTCGATGCCATTGTAAAACCACTCAATGTAGCCGCCGATTATGTCGATAGAATTTCAAAAGGCGATATTCCTTCTAAAATAACGGATACGTACAACGGCGATTTTAATATCATAAAAACAAACATCAACCAATTAATCGACAACCTCAATCTATTTACTAGCAATATAGAAGAGATTTATTATCAGCACACCAAAGGCGAAATAGAAGTAACCTTCGACAAAACACTATTCAATGGAATTTATCTCGAAATGGTGGACAATGTAAAAAACCTTGTAAGTTATCATATTGCTTCCATTTTAGAAATGCTCGAATTGATTCGCCAATACTCCGAAGGCGATTTATCAAAAGAACTGAGAGTATTCCCTGGCAAGCAAGTTATTGCAACCCAAAGAGTAAACCAGCTAAGAAGCAACGTTATAAACCTAATTACCGATGTGGAAATGCTTGCAAAAGCTAGTGCCGAAGGTCGTTTTGAAACGCGTGCCGATGTTTCAAAGCATAGTGGCGACTTTGCACGAATTGTAGAAGGTTTCAACCAAACCCTCAATACTGTAGTGAAACCACTCAATTTGGCTGCCAACTATGTGGAGCAAATTTCTAAAGGAATTATTCCTGCCAAAATAACCGAAAACTACCAAGGCGACTTCAATACCCTCAAAAACAATTTGAACATTTGCATCGAATCGCTTACCAAATTGACTTCCGAAACGGACAAAATGTATCGCGAGCAAATGACTGGCGAATTCGACTATTATTTAGACCCTTCGATATTCACTGGCTTTTACAAAGAACTTGCCGACGGTTACAACGCCGCCGTTAAATTGCATGTAGATAATATTTTAGAAATTTTGGGAATAGCCGGCGCTTACGCCGATGGCGATTTCTCACTTATATTGAGAGCTTTACCAGGTAAGCAAGTTCTAGGGAATCAATTAATGGACAAGCTCAGAAGTAATTTAATAAACCTCGATGCCGAAACTAAAAAACTCATCGAAGCTGGATTGCAAGGCAAATTTTACTTCAGAGGCGACAGCACCAAGTTCAAAGGTGGCTTCTTTGATATTGTAAATGGAATCAACAACACGCTCGATTCTTTTGCCGAAAAAGTGTATTGGTACGAACAATTGCTCGATTCTATTCCTTTCCCTATTTCGGTTACCGACAACGACATGAACTGGACTTTCATTAACAAAGCCGCCGAACAAGTAACTGGAAAAAGAAGACGCGATGTATTAGGCAATCAATGCAATAACTGGGGAGCAAACATTTGCAAAACAGACAAATGCGGCATTGCTTTGCTCAAAAAAGGAACATTAACCTCGCTATTTAGACAACCAGGGCTCGACAAAAATTTCCAAGTTGATGTAGCTTATTTGACCGACAAAAATGGAAAACAAATAGGACACATTGAAGTAGTTCAAGACGTTACAAAACAATTCCGTACCAACGAGTACAATATTATAGAAGTAGAACGATTGGCTTCTAATTTGCAAAAACTTTCTACCGGCAATATCAATTTCGATTTTGAAATAAATAAAGCCGACGACTATACGCAAGTAGAATATCAAAACTTCTTTACTATAAATCAAAACTTGCAACAAGCACAAGAAGCCATCAAAGAATTAATTTTTGATGCCAACAGCCTTGTGGAAGCTGGAGTTAATGGAAAACTGACCCAAAGAGCCGACCTGAGTAAGCACAAAGGCGATTTTAGAAAAATAGTGGAAGGTATGAACAAAACCCTCGATGCAGTAGTAATGCCACTAAATGTAGCTGCAAACTACATCGAAAACATTTCTAAAGGCGAAGTGCCCGAATTGCTTACCGAAGAATACAAAGGCGATTTTAATAAAATAAAGAGCAACATCAACCTACTCATCGAAAGTTTGAATAGAATTGTAGGCGAAATACAATCAGGCTCCAGCTCCATAGCCGATGCAACGGAGCAAATGTCGGAAATTATCGAAGACATTTCGCAAGGAGCTAGCGAGCAAGCCGCTGCAAGTGAGGAAGTTTCGGCATCAATAGAACAAATGACTGCCATTATTACTCAAAACAACGAAAACGCCCAAGAAACCGAAAAAATTGCAAAAAAAGCTGCCGAAAGTATAGAAAAAGCCAACCAATCGGTTATTCTGACGGTGAAAGCCATGCGCGAAATAGCACTCAAAATATCGGTAATAGGCGATATAGCCGAAAAAACCGATTTACTTGCCATCAATGCTGCCGTAGAAGCAGCACGTGCAGGCGAGCAGGGAAGGGGTTTTGCGGTTGTTGCCGCCGAAGTGCGCCGTTTGGCTGAGCGCAGTCAGTTGGCTGCCAAAGAAATAGACGAAATTTCGCGTAAAAGTGTTAGCATTGCCGAAAACTCTGGAACTATGCTGGCATCGGTTGTGCCCGATATTCAAAATACCGCCAAACTTGTGATGGAAATTGCTATGTCGAGCCTGGAACAAAATTCGGGTGCCGAGCAAATTAATAAATCCATTCAGCAGTTAAACCAAGTTACGCAACAAAATGCGGCAGCTACCGAAGAAATGGCAACTAGCTCGGAAGAGTTAGCTGCACAAGCCAAACAACTCAAAGACGTGATTGGTTATTTTAAACTAACACACGATTTTTTGAAGCGCAGCGCAGCGCACTCGAATAGATATACTCAAAAAAATAAAGAGGTAAATTTTTCGAGAATTTTCAAACACAATAAAGGCATTAATTTAAACTTAAATGACAATCCTTCTGACGACGTCGGTTCGACCGGCTTGTCCGGTCTGTCCGATGATTTTCTAACAGCCTAACCGACAGACCGACAAGTCGGTCGAACGGTTTTTATTTTTTTTAATTTTCAAAAATTAAAGAGTTTTCTTTCAAACACTATTTAAAAGAACGTGTGTTTCATTTAACTAACAAAATGCAAGGTAGTTGTACAGTTTAATTTTTTGTACAACTACTTTAATCTAAACGATGGAAGAATTTAAAGAAAAATTTATCGAAGATGCGCTTGTTCTGGTTTCGCGGCTCGAATCGACTGTTTTGACCTTAGAGCACGAGTCATCGAATATGGATTTGGTGCAAGAAATTTTCAGAACTATGCACACACTCAAGGGCGTGAGCAGTATGTATGGCTTTGCCAACATTTCGGAATTTACGCATCAAATGGAATCGATTTATAATTTGATTAGAAATGGCACCGCTTTACTTTCGCGCGAAATAATGAATCTGACCTTAGTTTCGGTCGATCATTTGAAAAATCTGCTAGCCGATAGTAAATTTGAAAACGCAAACAACCAGAAAAGACATGATGAACTTTTGAACAAAATAGCACAATTGCTTTCGAGTTTAGGTTTTTCGGAAAATAAAACGGTAAAACAAAATTCAGTTAAACCTATCGAAACTTCTAATTTAAAAACGTATTATATTTTATTTAAAATAGAAGAGCGTTTTTTGGATAGAGGCATCAAAATTTTATCTATTTTTAGAGAACTTTCGCTCTTGGGCGAATATACCATTTTGCCGGAAGAAAACACCGACGATTCATTAGTAGATAGATACACAGGTGATTGGCGCATTTACTTGGTTACAAAAGAAAGCATTAGAGCCGTTGAAGATGCTTTTATGTTTGTAATTGATTCGTGCAAAATAATTAAAATAGCCAATTGCAATTTATTTAGCGAAGAGGATTTTTTAAATGGCATCAACAACAAAGCTTCAATTCTTTCGGTTGCTCAAAATGCTATGGAGCACGAAAGCCTAATAGAGCAAGAATCGAATAACGAACTAGATGAACCTAAGCAACTTAACTTAGAGAAAGTTCAAGAAGAAAAAGCTCCCGAAACAATTGATTTGAATTATGCCAACAACAAAAATTTTCAAGAAATAGGCAAGCAAATCACTTCGCGAATATCTGTTGATGCCGAAAAACTAGACCAATTGATGTATTTGGTGAGCGAATTGGTAATTACTCGTGCCGAGTTGGGTTTAATTGTTAAAGACCAAGATTTTGCAAAATTGATTTTGCTCGAAGACAAAATTGATAAACTCACAAAACAGTTCAGAGACAACACATTGAGCATTCGCTTAGTTCCCATCAACGATATTTTGGTTAGTTTCCGCCGATTGATTCGCGATTTGTCTATTTCGATGAACAAGGAAATACGTTTTATAACGCAAGGCACTGAAAATGAGCTCGACAAAAACATAATTGATGTACTTACCGAGCCACTTTTGCACATCATTCGCAATTGCATCGACCACGGAATAGAAACACCTCAAGAGCGCGTAGCCAAAGGAAAACCTCGCGAAGGAGTGATTAAATTAACTGCTTTTCATTCGGGAAACAATGTGTTTATTCAAATTCAAGACGATGGAAAAGGCATCGACCCCGATGAAATTCGCAAAAGAGCAATCGAAAAAGGACACATTGCCAGTGATGCACAGCTTACTAAGAAACAAATTTACGACCTTATTTTTATTGCTGGATTTTCTACTGCCAATGTAATTACCGAAGTGTCGGGGCGGGGCGTTGGAATGGACGTAGTGAAAAAGAAAATAAACTCGGTACGTGGCGAAATTGAAATTGATTCTGAAGTAGGACTTGGAACTTATTTTACCATCAAACTACAACAAACCATTTCGATTATCGACACTTTGATGCTCGAAACGTCCGATTCTCATTTTTTAGTGGCTCTTTCCGATGTAGAATTTTGTGGTTCGCAAACAATCGAGGAATTTTCGATTACTCAAAACATGCACTTAGAATACAACGGAACGCTTATTCCTTACATTCATTTGCGTAACGAACTCAAATTGAGTGGCAACGATGGCGATAAACTTCGCTACGTGGTTTTGAACCGAAACTCCAATCGATTTGCTATTGTCATCGACAAAATCATTGGCGAATACCAAGCAGTACTCAAACCTCTTGGCAATTCTCTTAAAAGATACGAGTTTCTTTCGGGAGCAAGCATCATGGGCGATGGAAAATTAGCTTTAATGCTCAATACCGACAAACTATTGAGCCATTCACAATCAAAAAACAAATAAAACCAATGGAAAATTCTATAAATAAAAACAAAAAAGCTTATTTGTCGTTTCGTTTGTGCAACGAACTTTTTGCTATCAGTGTATTTAATGTGCTCGAAATTCTCGAAATGCAGCACATTACACTCATTCCGCAAGCTCCCGAAACACTAAAAGGCGTTATTAATTTTAGGGGCAACGTGTTGCCAGTTATTGATGTACGCAAAAAGCTCAACATGCTCTCGCGACAAGAAGACCAAAAATATGTTATTATTGTTTTAGAAATAATAAACGATGAAAATAAAATACTCATAGGCGCAATGGTAGATGCAGTAAACGATGTAATCGAATTAGAACCT
>JAIFNL010000277.1 GCA_020047755.1 Bacteroidota bacterium | reverse complement strand
AAGGAACAATTACAAGATAGAAATGAAAATGAAATCAGAGAACAGCTTTTGCAACTTATCAATAACGAAACAATTGAAAAAGAAATTGATGAAAATTTTATTTTTCCTGATTTAGAAAAAAATAAAGAATTGGTTTGGTCTTTACTCACTTTTAGTGGTTATTTAACTTCAATAAATAAAGTTGGACGTAAATCTTATGAATTAAAAATTCCAAATTACGAAATAAAAACAGTTTTTCAGGATATTGTTTTGCATTGGCTTAATACCGACCTTAAAATAAAGCAAACCTTATTAATAGAAACTACAAAGTGTTTGATTAATAATGAGATTGATAAATTTGAGAAAGGATTTAAAAAAATAATTGGCGACACCTTTAGTTATTTTGATATAAATGGTGAACCAGAAAATGTGTATCAATCGTATGTACTTGGATTACTTGCAATTATTGGCGATGATTACATCATCAAATCGAACAGAGAAAGTGGCGAAGGACGATATGATATAATGTTAATTCCGCATGACAGAAAAAGAGATAGATTTTAACCAACGAATAAACGGAAAAATAAAAGAAGCTAAAAAACAGATAGATAGAAACAAATATTACAAAGAATTAATTGATAATAAAATATCAAAAATAATTAAATTACCAATTGTATTTGCAGGTAAAGAACCATATATTACACTGATAAACAAAGAGAAATGAGCCTAATCGTGTAGATGGCTACCAGTCTAAATGACTGTGGGTGAGCCTCACTCACCACGTATAGTATAGGTATTCGGCGGTTTGCTTGAACAATAAAAAAAGCTAAAAAACATTGATTACTCACCCGAAATATGTAATTTTGCTGGGAAATAAAAGGAAATGAAAATCGACTGTCTTCGGTTTTTAAGAGGTGTAAGGTAGGCGGTATAATCGAAAAAAATAGTTACCACAAACAATACTTCGTTAATTTTTTTCTAATGAATTAAAAAAACCGAATTTAGAATTTTTATTTATCTTTGCAGCACTAATTAAACGAAATCGTCGTTTAATTAAGGAACGAATGAAAAACAACTTATAACGGCGTTGCAAGCTCAATTTTGCATTCTCACTTACAAGAGTAAGCTCGAAAGCAAAACCGAACTTGCGCCTTGTTCTAAATTATTTTTGATTCGTTCGTAAAAACCAAAATACCAACCGTTGCCACCAAATCCCAAACTAAACATTTAGAACCGTATGCGTAGATTAATGATGCTTTTGCTGGTGGGCTTGCTGGCAAATCAATTGCTTATTGCTCAGGGATATTCAAAAAAGAATTACCAAACAACAAGAATACAGGGCGAAGTTCCCAAGTTAGATGGAAACTTAATGGAAACCGTGTGGGAAACCGCTACATGGGAAGGTGGCTTTTTGCAACACGAGCCGCAAGAGGGTAAGGCGGCTTCGCAACAAACCACGTTTGCAGTTGTTTACGATGATAATTTCTTGTACATTGCTATAAAGGCTTACGACAACAACCCCGATAGCATTGTGCAACGCATGACCCGCCGCGATGCTATTGATGGCGACCAAGTGGGCATTCAGTTCGATAGTTATTTTGATAAGCGCACTGCGTTTACTTTCTTGGTGAGTGCTGCCGGAGTGAAGCACGACTTTTTGATGTCGAACGATGGCGATAGCGAAGATTTGACTTGGGATCCTATTTGGTGGGTGAAAACTGCCAAGAATGCCGAAGGCTGGACTGCCGAAATGAAAATTCCTTTTACTCAACTTCGATTTGGCAAAGCCGACGAACAAACGTGGGGTTTGCAAATAGCTCGCCAATTGTTTCGTAAGAATGAGCTTTCTACTTGGCAACCCATTTCGCGCGAGGCTTCGGGCTGGGTAAGTCAATTGGGAACTATCAATGGTTTGAAAATTAAACCCCAAAAACAATTCGACATCACGCCTTACGCAACCTCATCGCTCGAAACGTATCCAGAAGAAGAGGGAAATCCTTATGCCGATGGTTCAGGTTGGGGTTTAAATGCGGGAGTAGATGGAAAAATAGGTATTACCAATAACTTTACGCTCGATTTTACTATCAATCCCGACTTTGGACAGGTGGAAGCCGACCCTTCGGAAGTAAACCTGACGGCTTACGAAAGTTTTTTTAGCGAGCAACGTCCTTTCTTTATCGAAGGTAGAAATATATTGAGCTACCCGCTAATGTTTGGCGATGGCGATTTGGCTGCCGAAAGTTTGTTCTACTCGCGCCGAATAGGTCGCAAACCTCGCTACTATCCCGATTTGCTAGATGATGAATACATGAAGATGCCTAAGTTTACCTCCATTTTGGGTGCTGCCAAAATAACTGGCAAAACGCCCAATGGTTGGTCGATAGGTATTTTGGAAAGTGTAACTTCTGAAGAGAAAGCAAAAATAACAAACACAAGCCAAGAACGTGAAGAAGTGGTAGAGCCACTTACCAATTACTTTGTTGCTCGCCTTCAGCGCGATTGGAACAAGGGCAACACTATAATAGGTGGCGTTTTAACATCGGTAAACCGAAACATTGAAACCGAAAGTTTAGAATTTATGCCCGATGCTGCTTATACGGGAGGTTTCGACTTTTCGCAATACTTCAAAGACAAAGCTTATTTTTTTAAATTCAATACCTATTGGTCGAACATAAAAGGCTCGCCTTTAGCTATTAGTGAGGCACAACGCTCGCCGGCACGTTACTTTCAGCGTCCCGATGCCGAACATTTGGAAATAGACGAAACATTAACATCGCTTTCGGGTTCGGGTGGCAACATTCAAATAGGTAAAACAAGCGGCAAATTGAAATTTATGTTTTCGGGTTCGATGAAGTCGCCTTCGCTTGAGGTGAATGATATTGGTTATTTACAAACGGTTGATGACATTATGCAAATATTTTGGGTGGGTTACAGAGTGTATAAACCATTTTCTATTTTCAGAAATTTCAACATCAACTTTAATCAATGGTCGGGTTGGGATTTTGGTGGAACTCATACCTACTTAGGCGGAAACATCAATGCGCACACGGAGTTTAAAAACTATTGGAACTTTAGTTTTGGCACAAACATCAACGGCAACCAGACTTCAAATGGTACTCTTAGAGGTGGCGAATCGATTCGCTTGCCGGGAGGTAAAAATGTTTGGGTTTATTTAGAATCGAACAACCAAAAGAAATTTGCAGTTTCGGGCAATGTAAGCTTTTATGGCTCGTCGATGGAATCGTACAGCAAAAGCCAATATGCTTCGCTTGGCTTGACGTATAGACCTATTTCTACGTTGAGCATTTCGCTTTCGCCCGATTACAACAAAAGTAAGAAAGAACTTCAATACATAGACCAACTAGATTACAACAACTCAACTCGTTATGTGTTTGGTAGTTTAGAACAGAAAGTTGTGGGAATGTCGATTCGTATCAATTACAACATTACGCCTTATTTGTCGATTCAATATTGGGGACAACCCTTTATTGCTGCCGGAAGTTATTCCGATTTCAAACACATAACCAATCCACACGCCGATGAGTATAGCAACCGTTTTGCGGTTTATACGCCAAACCAAATCTCGCTCGACGCTGACAACAATGAATATGCAATTGACGAAAATTTAGATACTCACGAAGATTATCGCTTTTACAATCCGGAGTTTAATTTTAGAGAATTTTTGTCGAACATGGTGTTGAAATGGGAATACGCTCCTGGTTCGACGCTTTACTTGGTTTGGTCGCAATCGCGCAACGAGTACATCGAAAATGGGGCGTTTGATTTGCAATCCGATTTGAGCAACCTCTTTGATGTAGAAGCTCGCAACGTGTTTTTAATTAAATTCTCGTACCGAATAGGAATTAATTAGTGGGGGGGGAGTCAACTTTGCCAAAGTTAAAAACTTTGGCAAAGTTCTGTTATTTAATTCATTAGAAAAAAATTAACGAAGTATTGCTAATTTAGAATGTGTTTTATTAAACTTGTTGTAAATTGATTTTTGGTTATTTTCCAAAAAGTCTGCAAGGTAGCTGTCAAAAATCAGAACGCATTATTTGCTTATAAATTACTAAAAATCAATTTACAACAAGTCTATTGAATTAACAATTATCTATATTCTATTTCTTAATTATTTTTTCGGAATAACTATACGAATCTGTTGCCAATTTTACAATATAACTTCCTTTCGATAACCAACTTAGGTTTAACTCTATAAAGTTAGAATAGTAGCCGCTAGGATACTCCTTTAGCAATTGCCCTTCGATGCTATAAATTTGTATTTGCTTAAAATTAAAGTTATTGCGCAAATAAATACGGCAAAAATCATCAATAGGGTTTGGTGCAATTAAAATATTTTCGGCTATTCGCTGAAAAGGAATAAAACCTACAATTGATTGACCTTTGAGTATATTATTGTACGGATCTAATTGAATTACAGAAGGACGGAAATTGAGCTGAACATTAAAAATTTGTCCAGACGATTTGTGGTCTAAATATACAATGGTGTCGTGCTTGTCAGAATACAAGCGAACCGGAACTTTCAGTTCATAAAAACTAACCGAAGCATCAGATTGTGTTTGAAAAAGCTCAAAAGTCATTTTATTGTTTTCATTTTGGCTCCAATTTAAGTAATAACTAGGAAATCCTTTTCCATAAATCCACGAATTGAAGAAATTATCGAGATTTTTGCCCGATAAGGTTTCAAAATGTTGTTTCAAACCTTCTGTTTTGGCATAGCCACCACTCATTTTTGGGTCTTGAAGATACGATTTGATTGCATTAAAGAATATTTCGTCGCCTAATTGCATTCGAAGTACGTGCAAAACGCTACCGCCTTTGGCATAGCTTAATCGACCACTAAAAATACGGTCGATGTTGGTTGTATCATCAACATACACAGAGCCATGAGGCTCTTGAAGTGCGGTAGCATAATTTGCAAGTACATCGGTCATGAAGCTTTCTTGCCCGTAAAAATGCTCGTAGGCAATCGATTCCATGTAGGTAGCAAAACCTTCGTTGAGCCAAATATCTTTCCAGCTTCCACAAGTAATGTGATTTCCAAACCATTGATGAGCAAGCTCGTGCGCTATAATTGCAAAATTCCAAGCTCCCATAAAACTCATGGTTTGATGTTCCATGCCGCCACCCCAACCAAATTGCGCATGTCCGTATTTTTCTTTTGCAAAAGGATAAGCAATAAGCAAATTGCTAAAATACGAAACAAGCCCTTTCGTTACCGAAAGAGTAGCTTTTATGTCATCAAAAGTTTCGGGGTATAAGTAATTTAAAATTTCAACTGAGTCGGTTGCCGAAACTTTGGCATAATCGGAGTAAAATACATAATTGGTTACTGCAATGGCTATTAAGTAAGTAGCTATTGGATAGCGATGTTTCCAATGGTAGATTTTTTTAAGTCCATCGGTTTTTTCACTTACCAAAATACCATTTGAGGCAGCTCGGTAAGTGGCTTGGGTTTTTACAAAAACATCTATCGAATCTATTTTATCGTCTAAATCTTGTTTGCAAGGCATCCACTCTCTTGCGCCATAAGGTTCTGATAATGTGAATACTATTGGTGTTGTTCGATGAAAACCGCTATTAAAACCTCCGGTGCTTTCCTCATCGTAGGGTACACCTTGGTAGTAAATAATTACAGAATCTAATGTGTTGGTATTGATAGTATTACTTAAATTAATTTTGAGTACATGCTTAGTATGCGAGGTTGTTATTTTTTTGTTTTTATACACAACCGAATCGGCACGTAGGGTCGAATAAAAATCGAGAGTAAACGAGCTAAGGCTTTCTTTGGCTTCAAAATAAATTGTATTTGAGCCTTTTATGTACAGCTTCGTTGGGTCTATGTCAAACTGAAAACGAGAGTACTTGATATCAATATTTTTACCTACATTGCTTTTTGTTAGGTTTATATTGCTGCTGGTTTTAACCTTGTTAAGCTTGCAATTTTCGTGCGATATTTTTTCTTGCGCATGTACTATTTGCACCGATAAAAAAAGAAAAAGAAGAATGTATATTTTTTTCATTGTAGTCTATTTAATTATCTTTATTTTAATATAGCCGTAAATCATTCGTTAGAGAATATTGCACCCGTATAATGTAGAGACGCGCCGCGGCGCGTCTCTACATTAATACGGGAAAACGTACAAAACAGATTTGTTTTCTACAAACATACACGACTATGTTGCTTTTATTTGAATCAAAGATAGTTGAAATGAGCAAAATAGCAAAGTGTTTTTTGCACAAAGCGTTATTACTTTATCTTAATATCTGATTAACAATACACAATCGAAATGTTTTTTTCTTGTCAATCTAACCAAATTTAGTGCAAAAATGTTTATTTTTGCGCGAAAAAAATTAAAACGAATGGGAGTTATTCAACAGCAAACCTTAAAAGGAACTTTTTTTCTTTATGCCGGAGTCATTGTCGGTTTTATTAGCACTATCGCCTTTACGCATAGCTTAACGAGTAGCCAAAACGGTTTGGTTAGCTTGTTGGTTTCGTATTCCGATGTTTTGTCGCAAGTGTCAAGTTTAGGATTTTCGAGTGCTATTGGCATTTTATTTCCTTATTTTAGAGACAAGGAACGACAACACAAAGGCTTTTTCTTTGTTCTAATACTCGTTTTGCTTTTAGGAAGTGCAGTAGGTATTGTGCTGTATTACACTGTAATGCCTTTGGTAGTAGATAATTCAACCCCAGATTCGGCACTTTTTCTTTCCTACATGTTTTATCTTTTGCCCTTGATTGTTTTCCGCTCGGCGTTTATTTTATTCGATAGATATTATTCTGTTTTATACAACACTGTGATAGGCATTGTGCTAAAAGAATTTATACAAAGAGTTCTTATTCTGGGAGTTGTATTTCTTCATTTTTACAATTTAATCGATTTCGATACCTTTATTTTGCTTTATGTAGTGTCGGTTTGCCTGCCTACCGTTTTTATTATTCTTTCGCTGTGGGCTAAAAATGAAATTTTCTTTAAGCCGCAAATGGAGTATCTTAGTCAGGATATAAAGCGCAAAATGGTGAGTATGAGTTTTTATGGTTTGCTTATTGGTTTCAATGCCATTGCGGTTCTAAGGGTCGATGCTATTATGATTAGCGACCTTTTGGGATTAAGTTTTACCGGAATTTATACCATTACTTTTTATTTTGCCACACTTATCAAAATTCCTTCGCGTGCGTTGAGCAAAATTACGGCTACCGTTTTTGCCGATGCTTGGAAGACTAACGATTTGAAAACCATCGATATTGTTTATTACAAAAGCGGATTGCACCAATTTATTATAGGCGTTTTGCTGTTTATTGGTATTTGGGCAAACATCGAAAATATTTTTGCCATTTTGCCAAGCGAATATGTTGCAGGCAAATACGTAATTTTCTACATTGGCATTACTTCGCTCATCGAAATGATTTCGGGAGGCAGTACTATGCTCATTTCCACCTCTAAAAACTACCGAATGCTGGCGTTGTTTATGTTTATTTTGCTTGCATTGCTTATTATTACAAATTACATTTTCATTCCTATTTGGGGAATTACAGGTGCGGCTATTGCATCAGCTATTTCTACTTTTATTTACTTTCTAATTCGGTATTTTTATATTCTTAAAAAATACAAAATGAATGGCTTAGGTTGGGCGCACTTAAAAATTACTTTTATTGCACTACTTGCTTATTTACCTTCTTACTTTTTGCCAGCGATGAGTCATTTCATTATAGATATAGCAGTTAGAAGTACAATTATTAGTATTGTTTTTGCTATTTTGATTTATTTTTCGCACATTTCTACCGAAATAGATGCTTTTGTTTTGAAATTCAAAACAATTATTCAAAAGAAAATGTAACAATTTGTTATTAGAATTTAGAAAAAAATGCGTAGTTTTGCTTTTCTTACAATTTCGGTCGCTAGTAAGTAACGCTATCAATAATTTAGTGTCCGAAAGAAAAAAAAGAGTATCTTTGCATACTTTTTAAGCAAATGAACTGATTAAACCTCAGACATTTTGCGAAAATAGCCAACAAACCACTTTTTAAACCAAGCTCATTGATACAAAAAACAACAACTACATGAACATCGAACAATACATACAACGTATTCCCAAAGCGGAATTGCACATACACATCGAAGGCAGTTTTGAGCCGGAGTTGATGTTTCAAATAGCCAAGCGCAACCAAATAGACATCAAATACAAATCCGTAGAAGAAGTAAAAGCTGCTTATAAGTTCGGAAATTTGCAAGACTTTTTAGATATTTACTACGCAGGCGCGGGTGTGTTGCAAAAAGAGCAAGATTTTTACGACCTCACATGGGCGTACATAGAGCGAGCAAAAGCTGAAAATGTAGTACATACCGAACTATTTTTCGACCCACAAACACATACCAATAGAGGACTTGCCTTTGAAACAGTTATAAACGGAATAGACCGAGCATTGTGCGATGCCAAAGAAAAATTAGGCATATCATCGAAACTAATTATGTGCTTCTTGCGCCATTTGAGCGAAGAAGCTGCCTTTGAAACTCTTGCACAAAGTTTGCCATTCAAAAACAAAATCATAGCCGTAGGTTTAGATTCATCGGAATTGGGTTTTCCGCCCGAAAAGTTTGAGCGTGTGTTTGCTAAAGCACGCCAAGAAGGATTCTTGACCGTAGCACACGCAGGCGAAGAAGGTCCTGCCCAATACATTTGGCAAGCCTTGGATTTACTCAAAGTTTCCCGAATCGACCACGGAAACAATTGCCTTACCGACAAAAAACTTGTCAAACGACTCGTGGAAGAACAAATTCCGCTTACCGTTTGTCCGCTTTCCAACTTATCGCTGCGCGTGGTAAAGGATTTAAAGCTTCACCCTATAAAACAGATGCTTGCCAAAAATTTGATGGTTACTATCAATTCCGACGACCCCGCGTATTTTGGCGGCTACTTGCTACAAAACTACTTGCAACTAGCTAAAGCTCTGAACCTAACAACCGACGAAATTAGCCTTTTGGCTCAAAATTCAATTAAAGCTAGCTTCTTAAGTTCGCATGAAAAAGCACAATGGTTAAGTAATTCTGAATTTTGAATATTTTTTAGTTGATTCGAGCTCTATTGATATAGGTGGCTTCAAAGTCATCGTATCAATACCGCTTGGCGTTAGCTAAAAAATAAAAACACTCCATTTGTACGGATTGAACTGATTTTCACGGATTTTTTTCATTAATCGTTAAAAAATCAATAAAGTTGTTTCGATGAATAACTTTTTCGTTCCACTTAAATTCGTAGCAAAACAATTTGCCCGAGTGTTCTTCAATGTAGTCAATTTCTTGTTGTTGGGTAGTTCGCCAAAAATATTTATTGCCGTAAGATTCATTGTATTCCAACTGTTTGATGCGTTCGCTAATTAGGAAATTTTCCCACAAAGCTCCCGTATCTTGTCGCAAGCTCAAAGGATTGAAGTTTGAAATCAACGCATTTCTGATGCCTGTATCGTAAAAATAAATTTTGCGGTTACTGCTGACTTCGTTTCGCAAATTTCGGCTCAAGGGTTCTAAACGGAATAAAATATATGCTTTTTCGAGCAAATCAATGTAACTCGAAATCGTATCTTTGCTAACTTGCAATAAACTAGCAAGTTCGTTGTACGAAACTTCATTTCCTATTTGCAAGGCAAGGGCTTTTAGTAATTTTGGCAACAATTCGGGCTTTCTGATGCCTTTTAGAGAAAGTAAATCTTTGTATAAATAGCTGTTGCTCAATTGTTTTAATATTTTTGCCTCTTCGCCTTCGCTCGAAATAACATCGGGATACATTCCGTAAATGATACGTTGCTCTAATTGTTGCAACGATTTTAAATATCCAAAATGTTCCGAAAATTCAGACCAACTAATAGGGTAAAGCATATATTCCCATTTTCTGCCCGTCAGAGGCTCGTTAATTTCGCTAGCCAGCTCTAATGCCGACGAGCCGCTGACCAACAATTGTACTGATTTTAGCCTATCGGTTATTATCTTCAAAATTAAACCTATATTTTTTACTCGTTGGGCTTCATCTACAAATACAATTTTGTACTTACCTATGAGTTGTTTTATCGTTTCGGTGTTGGCTGATTCAAGTTGCTCACGCACAAGTAAATCATCGCAGTCGAGTAACAAAAATTCGCCTTCATCGCTTGCTATTTTGTGCAATAAGGTTGTTTTTCCGGTTTGTCGCGGACCTAACAAAACAATTGCTTTGCCACTATTAAAACGGCTTTTTATTGTTGATTCGAGTTTTCTTTCAATCATATTTTTAGACTTTATAATTGCCAAAAATAATAATATTTGGCGATTATAATAACAATACATTGTGTTTTTTTCTGCAAACTTTGCAGCGAATAGCCCTTCAAGGGTTCTAAGCCCTTGAAGGGCTGCGGCTTGCTAATTGATACAGGTGGCTTCAAAGTCATCGTATCAATTAAAAAAAAATCCGTTTTATCCGTGTTCCTATTTTATTTTAATAGAAACACGGATGGGTACGGATAGAACGGATTTGAACGGATTTTTTTTCATAAATCGTTTATTTGGGTTAAAAAATCGAGTAAATAAATATGTTCTATTCCATTGTAATCTTTTGGCGCATATTTGTCGAGCGAAACCACCACTTTGCGGTAATTGTCGTTTATTTGCAACAAATTTCCAAATTCTCGTTCTTTTACTTTCTCGTCGGGCAATAGATAAGCGGCTTGTAAATAGAGTTTTTTGCCTTGTTTGTGGCAAATGAAATCTATTTCTTTGTCGCCCAGCACGCCAACATTTATCTCGTAACCCATTATTTTGAGGTGGTTAAATATCAAATTTTCAATAACTTGATTGATTTGAAAATTATTTTCGCCTGCAAGTGCGTTTTTAATTCCTATATCTTCAAAATAATATTTTTCGCTGGTTTCAAAAACCTTTTTACCCGTCAAGTCGGTTCGCTTTACTTTAAAAACAAGAAACGCATTTTCTAAATACTGCAAATAATCCAACACGATTTGTGGCGACATTTTAATGTTTTGAGATTTTAAGTAATCGCTAATTTTTTTTGCCGAAATTAAATTTCCTGTGTTTTGAGATAAAAATTTTACCAGATTTTCCAAAAAAGAATGATTGCGAATATGGTAACGTGCAATAATATCTTTGTAAATAATGGTAGAAAGAATATTACTTAGGTATTCGAAAATTACCTCTTTGCGGGGTAACAGATTCACAAGATAAGGCAAACCGCCTATCTGCATATAATATTCCAAACTTTCGAGCGTATTTTGCAAATTGTGAAACTTCAAAAATTCCAGATAAGACAAACTGTAAACTTTTATCTCTATATATCTACCACTCAAATAAGTAGCCAATTCGCCGGAAAGCAATTTGGCATTACTTCCGGTGCAGTAAATATCTACATTGGGCTGTGAATAAAAATGGCGAAGTGTTTTTTCAAAATGTTCAATGTCTTGTATTTCATCTATAAATATGTAATTTTTAGTTACTTCCGAAAGTTTCGATTCGCAATAATTTGTCAAATCTTGATAAGTACGAAGTGCGTCAAATTCGTATTTTTCCTTATTTATATAAATTATATTTGCCAATGTATTTTCTTTTTTAAGGTGTTCCATTATCTGCAAAAGCAAATAACTTTTACCTACACGGCGTTGCCCTACAATTACTTTTATCAGATTTTTATCTATAAAAGGAAGCAATTTATTGATGTAGATTTCTCTGGCTATTAGATTTTCTTTCATGTATAACTGATTTTTTTGCAAATATACAAAAAAGTTTCATACATACATGAAACTTTTTTAGTTATTTAACGATTAACGATTCATGTTTTTTATCGTATTTTTTAATTGGAACGCAGATTTTCTTCATTAAATAGTTAGCATTATTTGTTTGATAAACTCGGAATAATTTAGAATTTTTGTTAGAAAGCTTATCCAAATATTGGTATCTAAAATTACTTTCATTTTATTTATTTGCATAACGCTGATTTCTAACCATTTCTACTTCTTGTTGTATTTCATCGAGGCTCAAGGGAGTATCAGAGTTTTCTCTTAATCGTGAGAGCAATTGCGAAAACTCTTGTTTTAAATTTATGGATTGAGTTATTCGTATCAAATTAAGATTGGCTAAATTATCGAGCAATTTCCGTGCTTCGGGGTTTAATATTTCTATTTCTAAACTTATCATAACTTACAAATAAAGGATTACTTTTCGTTTGACTAATTATACAAAGTTACATTTTTTTTCTCATTTCTCAAAATTTATTTTAACGATTAATGTTCAACGATTAACGATTAATGAAAAAAACATTAACCATTAACCGTTAATCGTTGAACATTAATCGTTAAACATTACTCGTTAAAAAATCAATAAAGTTGTTTCGGTGAATAACTTCAAATTCATGTTTTCGTTCCACTTAAATTCGTAGCAAAACAATTTGCCCGAGTGTTCTTCAATGTAGTCAATTTCTTGTTGTTGGGTAGTTCGCCAAAAATAGGAATTGCAAAAGTGTAAATTATACGCATTTTGCTTTGTTCGTTCGGTTATCAAAAAATTTTCCCACAATGCGCCTGTATCGTTGCGCAACGAAAGTGAATTGAAATTGGAAATAAGAGCGTTACGGATTCCGTTATCGTAAAAATAAATTTTTTTTCCTTTGTTTATTTCATTTCGTTGGTTTCGGCTAAAGCTGCCTAAACGAAACACGATGAACGATTTTTCCAACAAATCAATATATCGTTCAACTGTTTCTTTATCAACTTGCAAGCTGTTTGCCAGTTCGTTGTACGATACTTCGCTACCTATTTGCAGTGCCAATAATTGCAGCAATTTTTGAAGCACCTGTGGTTTACGAATATCTTTGTAGAACAAAATATCTTTGTATAAATAACTGTTGGTTAAGTTTTTAAGTAATTCAATTTCGTTTCCCGGATTCATCACAATATCGGGATACAAACCATAAATCAAGCGGTTTTCCAACAGCCGTTCTTCGCTTAAGGTTGAATTTGTTTCAATTAATTCGGCTGTTGAGATAGGAAACAGGACAGTTTCATATTTACGACCTGTCAGCGGTTCGTTTATTTTATTGCTTATTTCCAACGCCGAAGAGCCCGAAACAACCAATTGAACATCTTTGAGGTTGTCGGTAATCAATTTGAGCGTAATACCAATATTTTCAACTCGTTGTGCTTCGTCGATAAAAACCAACTTGGCATTGCCTATTAGGTTTTTAAGCTTTTGCGAATTTGCATCATTGAGTTTGGTACGTATATCAATCTCATCGCAATCGAGCCACAACGATTTTTCAGAACGCTCGGTTTCGATGGTTTTAAGCAATGTAGTTTTGCCGGTTTGTCTTGCGCCAAGCACAATGATTGCCTTTCCTTTGAAAAGTCGGTCGGTAATATAGTTTTTTAGTTTTCGCTGAATCATAATTTCTTAGTTTACAACCGCAAATTTATATATTTTTTTTCGGTTACATACACTAAACTTCATGTTTTTTTTAACGATTAATGTTCAACATTAATCGTTAATTAACACATTGGGCAAGCTTTGCAGCAAATTAGCCCTTCAAGGGTTTCAAACCCTTGAAGGGCTGGGCTTTATTTCAGCACCTCTACATTAGGCAAGGCTTTCCACTCTTCGGCTATGGGGCGTACCATTATTAGCAAAATATTATTGTCTTCATTTTCATCTATATCCGGAATTTC
>JAIFNL010000163.1 GCA_020047755.1 Bacteroidota bacterium | reverse complement strand
CTATCATTGCTGGTGCAACTCTTTTGGCTATAATTAATGGTGCAACCAAGTCAATATCAATAACTTGTTTGAAGTCCGCTATCGGCATATCTAAAATAGGAATGCGCTTGATAATTCCGGCATTATTTATTAAAATATCAACCGTTCCAAGATTTTTTTCTATTTCACTAATTCCCTTATCTACAGCAGTTTCGTTAGTTACATCAAAATTAAGCGTGTAAACATCAAGCCCATCTTTTTTGTATTCTTCTTTACATTCGGCTAGTTTTTGGTCAGAAATGTCGTTTACTGCAATTTTTGCACCGGCTTTGCCCAAAACTTTTGCTATTGCCATGCCTATTCCGTGTGTTCCACCTGTAATTAGTGCAACTTTTCCTGTCAAATCAAAAAGTTCGTTTATCATAAATTTCTTTTTTTTATTTAGAGTATGAATACTTGTTGTTCATTTTTTTATTGTAATTGCCTGAAAAAAGTTTATTTTTGAACAGAACAGCTCCTTTTTTAGATAGTTGAGCTCTTTTGTCCTTTTTTAACCTTAAAATTCTTTTTATTAAAATCGTTATTTTTTTCAATTCTCATATAATAATAGTATATCAAAAATATAAGAATTTAAACTTGTAATCGATTGCACAAATTTAGTTTTAATTTTTATAATTCCAAATTAAATTTTAAAAATAGACAAACATTTTTTTTAAAATATACATAACTAATTAATATAATGATAAATATACATATAACATTTTGTTTTAATATTTTTTTGCAATGTTAAAATAGAGTTACTTGTGTAGAACAAAACTATTTTTCTTTTGCTGCTAGTTCTCTAAAATACAAAAAAATAATTTATTCTTTTAAAATACAAAAACAATCCATCTGCAATAGAAAAGAAATGAAATGTTTATTTAGCTAATATTAAATAAAATAGCATCAATAAAAAGGAAAAGAAGCAAAGAAAAGTAACAAAATGCAACAAAAAAGAAAACTTAAATGCTTTAGAAGGGATAAAGAAAAGTGATAAATAATTATAAAATGAAATTTAACATAATTAGTCTTTTCTAACTATCAAAACTTAATTTAATAAATTTTAAGAATATAAAATTGTGATATAATTAAAATTTCATACTTTTGTAATCGATTGTAACAATAAATATTAATGATTTTACTTTAAAAAAATATAACTATGGCAACAAAATCAGAATTGCGATATGCATCTCATCCTGAGGATTTTAAAACCTACACAACCTGCAAATTACGAAAAGAATATTTAGTTTCAAATCTTTTTGAAGCAGGAAATATCAATTTGGTTTATTCGCTCTACGACCGAATGATTGTGGGCGGGGCTTGTCCGAAGAAAGGCGAAACATTAACCTTAGAACCGATTGATGATATAAAATCAAATTATTTTTTGGAAAGAAGAGAGCTTGGAATTATTAATGTAGGAAACAATGAGGGAATTATTATTGTTGATAATCAGGAATTTGTGCTTAACTACAAAGAAGCTCTTTATGTAGGAAAAGGAGTGCAGCAAGTTCAATTTAAAGGCGAAACCAATTTTTATCTAAATTCAACTCCCGCACATGCTAGTTATCCAACTACCAAAGTTACTCAAAAAGAAGCGGAAGTAGTTGAATTAGGGTCTTTGGAAACTTCAAATCATAGAATTATTAACAAATTGATAGTGAACAGTGTAGTGAAAACTTGCCAGCTTCAAATGGGAATGACCAGCTTACAAAAAGGAAGCGTTTGGAATACAATGCCAGCACATTCGCACAACAGAAGAATGGAGGCTTACTTTTATTTTGAAGTTCCCGAAAATCAAGCAATATGTCATTTAATGGGACAACCCGAAGAGACAAGACATATTTGGATGCAAAATAATGAGGCAGTTATTTCGCCTTCGTGGTCGATACATTCAGCGGCAGGAACTTCTAATTATACGTTCATTTGGGGAATGGCTGGCGAAAATTTGGATTACGGCGATATGGATACACGAAAAATAACAGATTTGAAGTAAATTTTAGTGTATAGGTTTCTTTTTTTCGTGCTACCTTTTTAAATCTAAAAAAAAATAAAGCTGTAATAAAATGCAGCTTTATTTTTTATGAGTAGAATATTTTTTTCTATTGGGTATTTTAGCAAACTAAATTAAATAAGTACGCAATTTTGCTTTTTGCAATTTTTG
The DNA here is from genome assembly GCA_020047755.1 of Bacteroidota bacterium. Taxonomy (GTDB): domain Bacteria; phylum Bacteroidota; class Bacteroidia; order Bacteroidales; family JAIFNL01; genus JAIFNL01. The sequence continues at coordinate 8,827 of JAIFNL010000163.1, read as the reverse complement.
TTGCATTAAGCTATCTTGCCAATTATTTGATAGTGTAAAAAAATGGAGACTTTTAGAAAAAGTTGCTAAGATTGAACAATGTAACAATTTGTTATTAGAATTTAGAAAAAATTGCGTAGTTTTGCTTTTCTTAGAATTTCGGTCGCTATTAAGTTACGCTATCAATTATTTATCTGCCAAATAGTTCTGTTAATTGAAGCAATTTGCCTTCGTCTAGCACTTTACACAAATCGCCGTCTTCAAAACGCCAGCCCCAGTTGCCCGAAGCAGCGCCAGGCATATTCATGCGACTTTCGCCGCCAAGCCCCAGAACATCTTGCAAAGGCGCAACTGCAATATAGCCCACGCTCGACCACGCAGCACGTATCAAAGTCCAATGGATTTGCGAGCCGTCGCAGTTGTAATACGTGTTTACTTTTTGTTTTTCGGCATCGCTTATGCTGTTGTACCAGCTCACAGTTGTATCATTATCATGCGTTCCGGTATAAACAACGCAGTTTGTTGGGAAATTGTGAGGAATATATTCATCGGTACCTTTTCCGTAGTCGCCAAACTGAAGCACTTTCATTCCGGGCAAACCAAAACTATCGCGCAATTCTTCTACTTCGGGAGTAATTACGCCCAAATCTTCGGCTATAATGTCAATATTTCCAAGCTTTTCGCGAATAGTGCGATACAAATCGGTGCCAGGAGCTTTTACCCATTCACCGTTTACAGCGGTTGCTTCGCCAAAAGGAACACTCCAATAAGCCTCGAAACCTCTAAAATGGTCGATGCGTATAATGTTGTATAGCAAAAGGTTAGCTTTTATTCTATCAATCCACCATTCAAAACCTGTTTCGCGAAGTTTTTCCCAATTAAAAATAGGATTTCCCCACAACTGACCAGTTTCGCTAAAATAATCTGGTGGAACGCCTGCTACTTGTATTGGTTTGCGGTCGTCGCTGAAAAAGAAAAGTTCTGAATTTGTCCACGCATCGGCACTGTCGGCTGCAATATAAATAGGAATATCGCCAATAATTTGCACGCCGTTGTTGTTGGCATACGATTTTACTTCGAGCCATTGCTTGAAAAACAAAAATTGCGCAAATTTCTGAAAATCAATTTCATGAATAAGTTCGTTAGTGTAGTAATTTACGGCATCTTTTTCGCGCAAACGAATGCCCGTTTCCCATTCTACCCAAGGTTTTCCGTCGAAATGTGATTTGAGCGACATGAAAAGCGCAAAATCATTGAGCCATTTTTCGTTTCGTGCGCAAAAATTTCTAAACTTAATTTTATCTACATTTTTTGCTTTTTCATTGAAATTGGCAAACGCCTTGCGAAGTAAAGGATTTTTAAAATTGATAACTTCGCCAAAATCAATACGTTTAGTATCAAATTGAGGTTCGTTTTCAAAATCTTCGGCACTTAACCAACCATCATTTTGAAGTTCTTCTAAACTGATTAACAACGGATTTCCGGCATAAGCCGAAAAACATTGATAAGGCGAATCGCCGTAACCTGTTGGTCCTAAAGGCAATATTTGCCAAAGTTTTTGCTTTGTTTGTATCAAAAAATCAACAAACTTATAAGCACTTTTGCCCAAAGTTCCTATTCCGTATTTTCCAGGAAGAGAAGTAATGTGGCAAATAATTCCGCTTTTTCTTTCCATATTTGTGGGTTTTATTTTATGTATTTTATATTTTTAGTCAAAAAAAACAAACAAAAGAAAAATAATTCATTCTCAGAAAACGAGCTAAAGCTCATGTGTTAGTTTTCTCAAAAAAGAATCTGTTTATTTCTATTTCTTAAAAAAATTGCACTATTTAGCTCTAATTAAATTTTGATTTCAGAGTACCTTACGCAAACAAGATATTTACAAAAATACTATTTTTTTTATTATATAGAAAGAGTTAGTAAAAAAAAATAGCAAACATTCAATTTCGAAAGAAAATAATTTAATAAAAAAATTGAAATACGAAATTTTATTTGTATTTTTGAACTTATATAATTCAAAACAAGAACTCATATTTCCTTATAACGAATAACGAATAATTAACGATGATAGATTATAAAAATATAATAACCATCGACCCTAATAAGCGAGGTGGCAAACCTTGTATAAGAGGTTTAAGAATAACTGTTTATGATGTATTTGATTGGTTGGCATCGGGAATGACCGAAAATGAAATACTCGAAGACTTTCCTGAACTTACACACCAAGATATTTTAGCTTGCTATGCATACGCAAGTACCAAAGAAAAGAAAACCCAAATAGCTGCTTGAAACAAATGAAGTTATTGTTTGATGAAAATATTTCTTTCCGTATTCTAAAAAAAATAGAAAAAGCTAAAGTGAATGTTCGCATGTAAAAAATCATAATTTAATGCAAGCTGATGATTTTCAAGTTCATAAATTTGCAAAAGAAAATGATTTTACCATAGTAACAAATGACTCTGATTTTAATGATATGGCAATTCTTTTGGGTTTTCCTCCCAAAATTATTTGGCTGCAATTGGGCAACTCTAGCACACAAAATATAGCCAAAACTTTAATTTCGCACAAAAATGAAATTAGTTCATTTGTAAATAGTTCCGAAAATTACATTTTAAAATTAAAATAACTTAGTGTTTAATTAATAAATTAATTGTATTTTTGTTTTTGATTTTTTTACCCTTTAATAACTATAAAGCAATGAAAACAAAATTATTAAGTATGATTCTATTGGCATTTATATTTGTTCAATGCCAAAACACAGACAGCAAAAAAGAAACTTCCACCGAAGATTCTTTGGCTCAAATAGACAAAGCTTTATTGGAGCAAGCTCAAAAAATGTTTAAAGTAATGCCCGAAATGGTTGAAAAAGACAGCACCAAAATTACTGATGCTATGATTAACCTAGGCAAAATGCTTTATTTTGACACTCGTTTGTCGAAAAAACAAACTCAAAGTTGTAATTCTTGCCACAATTTAGCTACTTTTGGTGTGGATAATTTGGCAACCTCACCTGGCGACAACGGCACTTTGGGCACTCGCAACTCGCCTACCGTTTTTAATGCCGCTATTCACAAAATGCAATTTTGGGACGGACGTGCTGCCGATGTAGAAACCCAAGCCACAATGCCTATTCTTAACCCAATAGAAATGGGCATGAGCAACGAAAAAGAAGTTTTAAAACGCCTTGCCGCTGTGGAAGGCTACAAAAAACTTTTTGCCGAAGCTTTTCCTGACGACAAAACCCCGATTACTTATACAAACGTAGGCAAAGCAATTGGTGCTTTTGAAAGAACTTTAACCACAACCGACCGTTTCGACAAATTTTTGAATGGCGATTTGGCTGCTCTTAACGCTCAAGAAAAGAAAGGATTAAATACTTTTATTTCTACCGGTTGTACTACTTGCCACATTGGACCATCGGTGGGTGGCGAAATGCTAATGAAATTTGGTCTTCTTGCTGATTATGCACCACTTACAGGTAGCAAAGTTGTGGACGAAGGCAAATTTGCGGTTACTAAAAACGAAGCCGATAAATTTATTTTCAAATCTATGGGACTTAGAAACATAGAAAAAACACATCCTTATTTTCACGATGGTAGCGTTGCCGACTTGAAACAAGCCATTCAAATTATGGCTAAAACCGAGCTAGGTAAAGAATTGAGCCAAGAAGAAGTGGACGATATTCATGCCTTCTTATTGAGTTTGACTGGCGAAATTGCTGCTGAAAAAATAACTCCTCCAGTACTTTTCTAGTTTCTTTTAAAATAAAAAAGAAGTATTAATTAAAAAAAGTCTGCTAAATTTTAATTTAGCAGACTTTTTTTGATGGATTAAATACCCGAAAAATAAATATTCTCAAACAATAAACTTGGTCTGTACCAAGCCGAACCTTGATAGGCATCGCTGCCAAGTTCTACTAGTTTGCTCCAAAACTCAATAGCATTTCCTGCAATGTTCATTTCGTAAATGGGTTGTGTAAGAATGCCATTTTCAATTAACATTCCACTGATGCCAAACGAGAAATCGCCCGTTGTAGGATTTGAATTTCCGCCATTGAAACCAGTTACTAAAATACCTTTTTGAATGCTTGTTATCAGTTGGTTAAGGTCTTTTGTGCCCAAAGCGAACTCTAAATTAGACGAACCCCCTGAGGTCAATTCCATTTCGAGCTTTTGTCCGTAGTAATGGTCGATGTAATAGTTTTTCAGAATGCCATTTTCAATCATAACCATCTGTTTTGCAGCTATTCCGTCGCCATCGTAAAGGCGCGATGACATTCCGCCTTTGATGAAAGGATTGTCTGTGATGGTTAGTTTTTCCGAAGCCACTTGCTTTCCGAGCATATTTTCGAGAAACGAGTTTTTTTGTTGCAAAGCTTGTGCCGACATTGCGCCTATTAACATTCCTATTAAACCGCTTGCTGCTCTATTTTCGACAAGCATGTCAAAATTGCCCGATTCTATTTTCTTTTGTCCTATTTTTTGCAAAGCGCGTGTAGTTGCTTCATTAGCAAGCTCGTTCATGCTTGGCAATTGCTCAAAAAAGCGGCTTGCAGTGTAGGCGTAATCTTCGGGGCGAGCGTCGTTGTCTTTTGCAGTAACCTCTACACCAACGGAATACATTGTGCCATGCTTTTTGCCTTCAAATCCATTGCTAAAAACTTTTGCCGAAGAGTAAATTGTGTCTGAAAATCCGGCAGTTGCCGAAATCAGCTTGTCGCTTTTGCTCATCGCAAGTTCCTCCAATTCTTTGGCTATTTCGATGCGGCGGTCGGTGGTCAAACCGTTGTACGATTTGTCTTCGAGTTGCAAATCAAGCGAAATATCTTTGGGATAATAGCTGGGGTCGAGCAATTTACGGTACTTGTCGGGTGCCAAATATTTGGTAGAGGCTACGGCTTGCTCAATGAATTTTTCGAGCGTTTCTTTGCGCAAATCGTTGGTAAAATGACCAGAAAATTTATTGTCGAGATAAATATAAATAGACAATGAATTTTCGGTAGTTTCTTTTAATTTTTCCAGCGTTTTATCTCTTACTTCTACTTCTACGTTGCGAGCATTCGAAACACTTACTTCGCACTCGGTAGCTCCTTGTTTTAGAGCATATTGAGTAGCCCATTTGGCTAATTCTAATTTTTTCATTTAATTATATGAATTATGAATTAAAGTTTTTTTGTTAGACTTTTCTGTTTGTTGGAAATCAGCACATTTACAAATATTTTTTTATAATTTAAAAACATCGTTATAAGTAAACAATTTGAATTAGTTTATATTAAAATCTTTATTTTTTTCTTTGTGTTCTTCGTGTATTTTGTGGTTATTGGAAGAATTATCAACCACGAAGAACACAAAGTTAAATCACAAAGAACACTAAGAAAAGTATAAACTAATTTTGAAAACTTACTTATGAAAATAAATTTATAATAAGTTTAATATCTATTTATTCTAATTTATGATTTTCATTTTCAATTTGTTACATTATCTAATTCTTTTATCGAAAAATGCAAATGTTGATTAATTGTTTGAATGTTTGTTTTTGGAGTGTTGTTCTCTATTTTAGTTATCAATCGTCTAACGAATAAATAAATTTCGTCTGTGTTGATATCAAGACAAATAAGCTCAAAAACTAATTCTTTTAAAAAATCATTTTTGCGTGCGTTATATTGATTTAGCATAAAATCGTCATTCGACAATTTGTGTAATTCAATCAAATGATTTATATCTCTGATTTGCTCTATCAGATTTAATATATTTGCGTCATTATAAATTCTCATGGCTTAAATCAATTTTAATGAAACCTTTGTAAAATCTTTCTCCATTCTTGTTTGGTCGCGATTTTTGAAAATGATGAAACCAATATGATGTATCAGATTTGCTAAAAATCAGATTTTTATCATCAACAGGATATAGTTTTACAATATATCCGTCCACGTTATATATTTCTTTGGATAAAGGATAGATGAAATTCTTTAATTTTTGATGGTGCTTTTCTATTAGTCTATAATCAATAAATGAAACTAAATCAATATCTTTTGGCGTGCTTTTTTGAGTTACAAAACTTCCATTTACCCACTGAAAATATTGATTTGTAACAATTTTACATAATTCTCTAGTATAGTGTAAGTATTCCTGAAATAATATATTTCTATGGGCATTATTATCCATATTATCTACGAAATTATTTTGAAAAGTTTTTAAATCTATTTCAATTATTTCATAAGGTGTCAAATGACCAAATTTATCAAAACTTATTTTATCCACAATTTTATTCTATTAATATCAAGTGAATTAGATAATTATCAAATTAAAATTAAAATTATCATCAAAAGACAAAGTTACTAAATTCTTTTACCAAATGCAAAATACAATATTGTATAGAATCTTACCTTAAATTTTCAATTTATTTATCACTTCTTACGCTATTGTTTGGTTATTAACTCGTTTATCTTCAATGTGAAGTAGGAATAATTTATAAAAACTTTTTTTTACATATCTTTGCACGAAGCTTTTAAATAGCCTTCTTGATACGATGCCTCTAAGTCATCGTATCAATATGCCGAAGATTAGTTATTTTTTGCGCTAGTTGGCTTCATTATTCTACGCCTCCCACAGTGATGCTCGAAACTTTTACAGTAGGTAAACCTTGCGAAACGGGCACTCCTTGTCCGTTTTTGCCGCAAGTCCAGCCGCCTTCCGACATTTCTAGGTCGCCGGCTACCATTGTAATTTTGCTCAACACATCGGGTCCGTTGCCTATGATGTTGATGTCTTTTACAGGTTTGGTAAGTTTTCCGTTTTCAATCAGATAGCCCGATTTTACATAGAACGTGAAATCGCCGCCGCCAATGTTTACTTGCCCGTTGCTAAACGAAATAGCATAAAGTCCTTTTTTGGTGGACGCAATAATTTCGTCTTTGGTGTGTGGTCCGTTGAGCATGTAAGTATTTCGCATTCGGGGCATTGGCTCGTGGCGAAACGATTCGCGCCTGCCGTTGCCTGTGGGATTCACTTTGTAAAACTTAGCACTGATTCGGTCGTGTAAGTAGCTTTCCATGATGCCTTTATTCACTAAAACGGTGCACTCGGTTTGGTTTCCTTCGTCGTCGATGTTTATGGAGCCTCTAATGTTTGGGTTTGTGCCGTCGTCCACGATGGTAACAAAATTGTTGGCAACTTTTTTGCCTATTTTGTCGCTAAAAATGGAAATATCTTTTCGGTTAAAATCGGCTTCCATGCCATGTCCGATGGCTTCGTGCAATAAAATGCCTGAGCTTCCGGCAGCCAAAACCACTTCCATTTCGCCGCCTTTGGGTTTTACCGCATCAAAAAGGCTTACCGTTCTGCTTACCGCTTCGGTGGCTATTCGGTCGATGTTTTGGGGTGTAAAGAACTCAATACCACGTCGTCCGGCAAGGTCGAAAGAACCTTTTTCGCGTTTTCCGTTCTGCTCGGCGGTGCAATTTGCCGAAAGATTCGATTGTGGCTGATAGTCGTAAGTAATTACGCCTTCGGAATTGGCAAAAAGAATGTAAGTAGTTGTGTTATTGAACCATATATTCGATTTGATAACTCTCGAATCCATTGCAAATATTTTGTCGTTGATGGTTTGAAGATACGGAATCTTCTCATCTACCGAAACTTGCTCCCAATGTGTTTTGATGGCATAATAATTAGGGTGCCCTTTGGTGAAAAACTCAAAAGGCTCTATTTTTTGAGGACTATTTGCTATATTGGCAGCCGTGCGAGCTGCGTTTTTCATGGCTTTGAGACTTAGTTCTTCGGTAAAAGTATATCCTGTTTGTTCGCCTTTGAGTACACGTATGCCTACGCCAAAATCGATGTTAGAGTAAGCTCTGTTTACTTCCTTGTCTTCCAAGCCTATAAAGTTGGAAAGGCTGTGTTGGAAATATAAATCGCAATAATCGCCGCCTTTCGACAGGGCTTCGTTTATAACTTCGCGTAAGGTGTTGTAATCCACACCAAAGCGTGCAAAAAAATCGACTAATTTTAAACTATCACTCATAGTTAGTATCTTGTATATTTTTTATATTTTATGTTAAATTGTTCTATTTAAAAGTTCTGTTATTTAATTCATTAAAAAAAATTAACGAAGTATTGTTACATACAACCACACTTAATTCACTTACAAATAAAAACAAATTTTTCTGAATAAAAAAATAGTTTCAAACACAATTAGCGGTCTATCGGCTTAGCGGTTCAAAACTCCCTTAGCCGATAATGCTCTATTGATACAGGTGGCTTCAAAGCCACCTGTATCAATTAAAAAAAATCCGTTTTTTTATCCGGCTGACATCTAGCTAATTGATACGATGACTCAAAGTCATCGTATCAATTACCAACATTAATCATTAACCGTTAATCATTAACCATTAAAAAAACCTTAGTAACCAAGCCAATCCCCGCCGATATAAAAAAACTTATTCCCTTATAAAAAAAATTCGTGCATTCGTGGTAAAAAAAAATCACAAACCTATCCAACATTCAAAAATTATTTCCTACATTTGCAACAACAATTTAACAATTTAACAATTCAACATATCGAATAAAACCATTTCAAAAATAAAATAGCGTAAACTTTGTTTTCTACATCTGGAAATCGCCAATTTCAAAACAGAAGAAAACAAGTTGCAATAATACTATACCTATATATAAGGTGTAGTGTGTTCATGCTATATATGTATAGCGTGGGTTGTGCTTGTTTCTGTTAGGGCGTTTGGCGATGCCTCAGATGTGATAAGTTTCAGCCCACGCTTTTTTTATGTTCTTTTTTTAACTGCAAAAGGGCTGTTTGCATCTAAACAATTTTATTTTATGAAAAATGTAATAAC
>JAIFNL010000161.1 GCA_020047755.1 Bacteroidota bacterium | reverse complement strand
TAGTTTTAATTAAAAAAAGTTTTATCAATTTAGTTAAATATATTTCAAAAACTTCTATAATACCAATAAAATAAGGTAATATAAAAGAATTGAAATAAATAAACAAAATGTTAAAATATGTTAATAAATATATAAATTTAGTCTCTATTTTTAATAAATATAAAATTATATTTATTAAAAAATAGTCATTTTATCGTAATTTTTACAATTAAATTCCTATTTTTAAGAAAAAATGAATAAAAAAAACGCATTTTTTTTGCAAAATTTGAATCATTTCAACAAAAAAAATCATTGTAACGCCGAAAAAAATCGCTGTAATCTCAAAAAAAATCGCTGTAATGCCGAAAAAAATCGCTGTAATGCCGAAAAAAATCGTTGTCATGCCGAAAAAAATCGCTATAATCTCAAAAAAAATCGTTGTCATGCCGAAAAAAATCGCTGTAATCTCAAAAAAAATCGCTGTAATCTGAAAAAAAATGGCAATCGGAACAAAAAAAATGCCTCCTGTTACGAAAGATAATCGTTGTCATGCCGAAAAAAATCGCTGTAATCTCAAAAAAAATCGCTGTAATCTGAAAAAAAATGGCAATCGGAACAAAAAAAATGACAATCGGAACAAAAAAAATGGCAATCGGAACAAAAAAAATGGCAATCGGAACAAAAAAAATGACAGTCGAAACAAAAAAAATGACAATCGGAACAAAAAAAATCACTGTTTTTAAAAAAAAAAGACACTTAAGTAGATATTTGAAATTAGTATCCTACGCTAATTTATATTAGACTTTCAATCTTTTTAATGATACTATAAACTATTTATGAAAACATACTCAACACTCTATAATTATTTCTAATTTAATTGTTTATACCAATTTGCATGAATCTAATACTATTTTGAAATTTTAAAATCCTCATTTACAAGGGTAAACTGCGGTTTTAAAATTTCAAAATGCCTTAAATCTGCTGTTTTCTTTCAAACACTACTTAACGAATCTTAACTTAAAACACAGATTGAAGTTAAATAACTATAAAAGCCCCCATTTTTGAAGTTAAATATTGTTAAATAAGAATCATCTTCACGAACTATCCTTTAACTTTGTAAAATTATAAAGATAGGCAAATCTTTGCGTTACAACCCTATAAATCAATACTCATTTATCGCAACAACAATACAATTAAACCAAAAAAAAGGATATGGGAAAAAAAATGATTTTATTGCTTTCTATCGTCATGGTAATTGTTTTGATAGGTTTAATTTTTATACAAACTTATTGGATAAAAAATGCGATTGATGTAAAAGAAAAACAATTCAATCAAATTGTAAACAAAGCAATAGATGAGGTAATTACCAAACTAGAAGTGCGCGAAGCTGCCCGCCGATTCGATGCACAAATAGAGCTTATCAATCAACTATATGCACAAAAATACAGCTACACTGCCGAGCATAGTGCCGACAGCCCACATATTTCGGCAAGCTTCAAGTTCTATTTGAACGACAGCTTGGTTTCAAGTTCCGAAAATTTTGACTCTAGCGACCTCGATGGCGAATACCTAATTACTTTGCAAGAAAATATTTCGGACCGAATAGCCATGATGGAAAACCTTTTTGGAGCAGGATTACTTCCTACGCGTTCTATCGACGAAATGATTGATAAAGAAACCCTTAGCAAAATCATTAGTCGCACACTCATCGGCAAAGGCATTGATACTCCTTTTGAGTTTGCTGTGCGCGAAAGTAATTTCAGAACTCTTTTTGCTTCAAAAAATTACAAAACAAACACTCGTTATACAAAAATTAAACGGACTCTTTATCCTAATGAGCTGTATTTCAACACCTATTATTTATCCATCTATTTTCCCAAAAGCAATTTGTTTCATGCCGAAGTCAATTATATGGCATTCACTTCGGGTTTGTTAATTCTTACGGTAGTATTTATTTTTACTTATACCATTTGGGTTATTTTCAGACAAAAACAGCTTTCGCAAATTAAAAACGACTTCATTAGCAACATGACGCATGAGCTAAAGACGCCTATTTCTACTATTTCGCTTGCCTCTCAGATGCTTAGCGACACAGGCATTCCATTGGAAAAGAAAAACATGCCCTACATTTCAAACCTCATAAAAGAAGAAACGCAACGACTAAGCGGACAAGTTGAAAAAGTATTACAAATGTCTATCTTTGATGAAGGAAAGGAGAAACTTAAACTCAATAAGATTGATATTCACGAAGTTCTGGACAAAGTAAACCACTCATTTCAGCTAAGAATACAAGAACGTGGAGGTAGTTTGTCAATTCTCAAAAACGCTAAAATTTCCAACATTTTAGCAGATAGTGTCCACATTACCAATGTAGTATCTAATTTGGTAGATAATGCAATTAAATACTCAAAAGAAAAACCTGAAATTACGATAGAAGCTCTAAATAGAAAAAACGGTATCGAAATTCGCATAAAAGACAAAGGAATAGGCATTCCAAAAGAATTTCAGAAAAAAGTGTTCGACAAATTTTTCAGAGTTCCTACCGGTAACGTGCACAATGTGAAGGGTTTTGGCTTAGGTTTGAGTTACGTAAAAGGAATTGTGGAGCGACACAAAGGAAGCATCAAAGTAATAAGTGAGCAAAATGTAGGCACCGAATTTAGAATACACATTCCATTCAACGGACTTGCTACTTAAAGTCTGTTTCTAAAGTCCATTTTAATAACTTGCTACGGCATTTATGCCGTAGTAAACAAACCAATGTACCAATGGACTTTAGAAACAGACTCTATTCAGCACACATTCCTTAATTCGATTCTTTTAGCAAAAAAGAAAACGTAGAGCCTTTATCTATTTCGCTTTCAACTTTTATTTTTGAAGCGTGCTGGTTTACAAATTCATTGCAAAGCAGCAATCCTAAGCCTGTTCCGTGTTCGTTTTCAGTGCCTTGCGTAGTTGTTTTTTCATTTAGTTTAAACAAATTTTCAACAATCTCCTTTTCTATGCCTACGCCGCTGTCCATAACACTAATTTCCACTTTCTTGCCTATTTTTAAAGCGGTCAATGTAACAAATCCTTTTCGAAGTGTAAATTTGAGAGCATTAGAAATCAAATTGCGCAAAATAGTATTCAACATATTGCGGTCGGCATACACCATTTGATAGGCATCTACAAAGTAAGTCAATTCAATTTCTTTGTTTTTGGCTTGCATTTCTACCGTTTCAATTACTTCTTTTACTACCTCCTGCAACAAGAAGTGCGTAGGCGTAAATTGTATTTTTCCGGTTTGAGAGCGCGACCACTCCAATAAGTTTTCGAGCAATTTGTAACTATTTTGACTCGAAATCCGAATGTTTTCTACAAAACGACGAATTTTAACATAATCCATCGACTCTAAATTTTTCACCAATAAATCGGAAAAACCTATTATCGAATTAAATGGGCTACGCAAATCGTGCGAAATGATTGAAAAAAACTTATCTTTCGTTGCATTGAGTTCTTTGAGTTCTTTTTCGGCTTTTTTGAGTTTGCTAATGTCTATTGCCAATTGAAAGCGTGCATCGCGTCCATCTACCCACTTTATGGCGCGGTCTATCATGTAAAAATCTTTTTGTAGTGTTTCGTTGTATTTCTCCCAAAAATAAGGTTCGTCTTTTTCAAAAATGATACAATTAGAGCAAAAATCGCAAGGTTCATCTTTGTCATTGAGCACTTTATAACATTTTTTTCCTACTATTTCGTAGGAGTAAGATTCTTTTAGCTTTTTATTGGCAAAAATAATTTCATAGGTTTCTTTATCCGAAACATAAATATTTTCGGGAATAGAATCGAGTAAGTTAATAAACTGATTACGTTCTTGTTGGAGCGTTGAGTTTGAAGTATTTAAACTCTCTATCACTTCAGCCAACTGTTCGTTAGTTGCATTTAGCTCTTCTACCGACATTTTCAACTCAATATTCAGAGTTTGAAGCTGTTGCTCTGCTTCTTTACGCTCACGAATATCGCGCACTATCATCATTATCAATTTTTGTTTTCCTATTTCTACTTCCGATTGCGAAATTTCTACCGGAATACTTATTCCATTTTTGCAAATCTGAAATGCTTCAAAAGCTGTTTTGTTTGCCAGTAAATCTTTGATAGGCAAAATATTTATATGAGACTCGGAACTACTAAAATGAAAAAGTTCGCAAGCTGTTTTTTGCAACAATTCGTCGCGTGTATAGCCAAAACGTGTGCAAGCAACTTCATTTACTTCTATGAAATTATTTACAACGCCATCTTTTTGTAAGTAAATATACACAGCATCGTTGATGGAATTGAACAATTTACGAAAGCGCAATTCGCTAGTTACTAAAGCTTCTTCTATTTCCTTACGCTTTGTAATATCTTCCTTGAGTGCTATAAAACTATCAATATTGCCTTGTGAGTCTAAAATGGGACCAATGATTGCATTTTCCCAAAATAAATCGCCATTTTTGCGCACATTAATCAACTCGCCTTTCCATATTTCTTTCCTGAAAATAGTTTCCCACAAATTGGCAAAAACAGAATCGGGAGTTAAGCCCGATTTGAGCACCCTTGGGTTTTTGCCTTTTGCCTCTTCAAAAGTGTAACCGGTAAGGTTAGTAAATTGCGGATTTACATATTCTATTGCACCCGAGGGGCTTGTAATTACTATGCTCAAAGGGCTTTGCTTTACAATGGTTTTAAATTTTAAAAGATCCGATTCACGTTTCTTGCGCTTCGTAATGTCGCGTACAATACTCATTATTGCTTTTTCACCTTCAAAATCAATCAATTGAGAATGTATTTCAACCGGATAGGCTTCTCCATTTTTTGTTTTGTGCACTCCTTCAAAAAGCACAACACCTTTTTCTTGCAAAATGAGTACATTCTTTTTCAACTGTGCAAGGTCATAAATAGCATCAATATGCAAAACGCTTAAGCTTTTAAATTCGTCGTGTGTATAATTCGATTGTTGGCAGGCTCTTTGGTTTACAAGTAAAAACTCACCTTTCAAATTATGGATATAAATAGGATCCACCACGCCATCAAAAAGTGCTTTGAAATTTTGCTCCTTGTTTTGTAATTTTGTTTTTTCCAAACTAATATCGGTCAATGCCAAGCGGCATAGTTTCTCATCTATTTCTGCATCAAAATAGCTAGTTGCTTGCAATTTGGCATGAATTATTTGCCCATTCGAATTTATAAAACTAAGTTCGGAGTATTCGTTGCTGTTGCTCAAAAATACTTGTGTAAAAAATTTGTTGAACGCTAATTTCGAGCCTTCTACCAAGTATGGGTAAATGGAGGTAAACTTAAATTGATGTGTTTCCAAACCAAACATACTTGCCGCAGCTTTGTTTATTTGAAAAATATTTCCGGTTTTATTAAGAGTAATATACGCAATGGGTGCATTAAAATACATTTCTTCGTACTTCAAACGCTCGGTAAGTAATTTAGTATTTGCTTGTTGCAGCTCTTGGTTCTGCATTTCTAGTTCTATATGTGCAATATTCAAGCCTTCGATGAGTTTCTCTATTTCGGTGAGCTTCTCATCGTTCAACTGAATGTCTGAATTTTCTAAAAAAGATTTTGTTTTGTTCCACAAAACATCTATTTCAAACTGCTTCCCCATTTTTTTTATTTTTCAAGTTTTACTAAAAATAATACTAAAATTGGTTGAGCTAATAGTAGTTTCAGGTGTAAATTCAGATTGTACAAATTAACAGAAAATAATAATAAAAAAGAAAAAAACAGATAGATTTATTTTAGTTTACTCATCTTCAACACCATAAACACATCTAACTATATCAAATCATTGCGATTCTATATTTGTTTATTAACAAAAAAGAACCTTTTTTGTTGAATTAAGAACCAATGTCGCCAAAGTTATGGTTATTAGCAAAGCAGCCCTTCAAGGATTTTAAACCCTTGGAAAACTTAACTTAGGACGGCATTAAATAAAGAACCCAAAAACATAATTTATTGCAATTTGCTTAAAATTGAATGTTGTCAATCAACCTTACATTTTGCGCAAAAACGGCAGTGCAAGCCGTTATTTCATTCGGATTGCTCGTTGAGTTTGCTTTCTGGAGTGTTTTGTTGTTTACTATTTCAAAATACTCTACTTTGAAAAGTGAGTTTGAATTTATTTTTTCAATTGCCTTTTGCTCAAGCTCTTCAATACTCATTTGTCCCCAATGTTTTTTTATTTCGGTCAAGGTTTGGTAAATAATTTGAGCTTCGGCACGTTGTTGTTTGCTCAATAGTTCGTTGCGCGAACTCATAGCTAAGCCATTGGTTTCGCGCACAATAGCACAAGGAACGATGTCGATAGGAATGGAAAGTTGGCGCACCAATTCATTAATTACTGCAAGTTGCTGAAAATCTTTAAGTCCAAAGTAAGCCGAGTGCGCAGGCACAGCCTCAAACAATTTGCTAACTATTTGACCTACACCATTAAAATGACCAGGTCGATGTTTGCCTTCCAGCACTTTGTCAAGCATTCCGAAGTCAAAGAGGCGAGTATCGGGCTCTGGATACATTTCGCTTTCGTTGGGAGCAAACACAAGCTCGCAACCACTCTGTGATAGCAAGTTAATATCTGTTTCGAGCGTGCGAGGATATTTTTCGAGGTCTTGCTTATTGTTGAACTGGGTAGGATTTACAAAAATGCTCACAACCGTTACATCATTCTGAGCAGCAGACTGTTTCACAAGCGAAATGTGCCCATTGTGCAAAGCTCCCATTGTGGGAACAAATCCAATTCGTTTTCCTTCGTTGCGTAGCGAAACAATATATTTATTTATTTCTTTTCGTGTATTAAAAAGCCTCATTTGTTTATTATTTTATAGTTTCTTTGCGAATAATTAGCCGGCAAATATTGTATTTTTTTCCGATATTACGAAAAATTTAATCGGCTTAATTTGTGTTTATTCATAAAGGCAAAAAAAATAGATGAATAACGAAGAAAAAGAACGAATAACCGCAATTTTTGACAGCCCACCTTGAAGTGTTGCGCTAGCTAATTGACACGATGACTCCAAGCCACCTGTATCAATAGAGCATAATCGGCTTATTTATCAATAATCATTCGATAGATAAACTCTCTTAGAATATGATTTTTGATTGTAAACAACCTGCACTATGTAAACGCCTTGATTTGTGTTTGTTGGAATTTCAAAATAATATTGATTCTCTATTTGTTTTGTAACAATCAATTTCCCTAGAATATCAAAAACGTTAATCTCGCCGCTTACTTCTTCCAGTGTCTTTATTTTTACAACAACCTGGTTAGCTACCGAATACACATCGAGCGAAGCTTCATCTACTGAATTTGTTTCTTTAGAGAAGCGAATAGAGAAGCGATTTGCATGATTTCCTTTTTCTAAGCTTACTCGGTAAGTTTTTTGCAAGTTCAAATCTATAAAATCACTCGTCAAATTATCATACAAATACACATTGGTTTGCTCAGGAAAATCGAAATCCAATACATTTATATCATAATCGCCTGCCTCACCTACCCTCAAACCCAATGGAATAACGGTTTGCTCATCGAAGAGAGGATTCGTATTGATGGAGTATAAAGTATGTTGATTGTCGAAAGAATAAAACTGAGCTAGTTTTTCCGCTTTAGAGAAAAGTTTGTACGCATCAAGCTTAGTGTCGTATTTTTGGGTTGCATTACCATCGAAACGGATAATTGCTTCATCAAAAAGACTATCTTTTCCGGCATTTAGCTTTAAGAAATTATGCTTGTTTGTTTTAGTGCTAGCCGATTTGTAAAAAGCAGCATTGCTTTCAGGGTGCGCTCGCATAGCATTGTTTAGTGTAAAATTTTGTCCGTTGGCATTGCTTTTGGCTTTCACAAAAAAACCTTGCATTTGTGGCACTAAAGCTGTACCACCGTTGGTAAAAGCAAACTCATCAACGTAAGTTGCATAATTCGCCGCATCGGGGGAAGCCGAAGTTGCATCTCTGTAATAGTAAATAGCCGATTCTATGTTTGTTTTGTCCACATTATCCCAGTTCAAAGCCGAAGGATAGGGATTAGCCAACAAGTTCCAACCATCGTAAGAGTCGCCTAAATGAGAGTCGGTATAACTTAAAACGGTCGATTTGTTTCCTGAGTTTAAAATACCTGAAAAATTGAGCACTCTTGCGTGATACCTATACGCAAAACCGGTAGCAGCACCATAATTGGCTACCAAATTACCGTCGGTTGGCTTTGTCCAACCCTTATCATCGCTTGCAAACGAGGTAGAGTTCCAACTATCGGCAACAGTTTCGTCGAAGTACCAGAAGTTCGTTACATTGAACTTACTTCTATCCACAACCGTTACCGGTAAACCTAAATAATGCCATACCTCATCATAAATTCGTCGTTGTACGTTTGCAGTTCCGGTTTGAACTATTCCGTTGTCAATAAATGAAGACGTTCCGAGCGACGACGAGGTTAAATTGAATGTTCCGTCAATGGTAGTTGTTCCTGTGGCGGTAACACGTGCTTTGTTGCTAATGGTCAAATTGCTACCAGTGGCAACGGTTAAATTGTAAAAGCTTTTTACACCAATAGGCGCAGTAATCATTTGCGGTTGCGCCCCGTTGAAAACAACCGTTCCCGTACCCGCTATAAATCCGGCAGCGGTTGAGTTGTCTGTCCAATTGCCTTTTATGTATATGTTTGTATTGAAATCGTTGCTCAACACTCCACCTTGTATGAGCAAATTGCCATTGATAGTTATATTTACTGCCGACATATTTTTATTACCATCACCAATTAGTTCTAAATTGTTGTAAGTAGTAATATTGGGCAAACGTCCGGTTCCTTCAAAAACAATTTTACCGTTTCCGGCTGATACAAAGTCAGAAATAGTTGCAATAGGCAAAGCAAACTCATTGCTTGCATTGTTTTTTAGAAGTAACGTTCCAGAACCAGTGATACTTCCAAAATCATGATCCTGAGTAATTCCCAAATCGAGTTCGCCAAATAAGCTAAGATTCGATAGGCGAATGCCGTTGTCGTAAGCTTTTACTTTGTGGTTTGTCTTTATAATTACGGTATTTCTGTTGGGCAAAGAGTTTGGTCTGTTGATGATTAAATTATCGGCATGTGATTTGGTTGACCATGTTTCCAAATTACGCCAATCGGCACCACTTGCAATTAAAGGCGCATTGTCGCGCGAGTAATATGTTTCGAGCAAGATGAAGTTGGTTGTAATACCACAAGTGTATTGACCAACAAGGTAGTTTTTATTAGAAAAAACTATCGTATTAGCCCCCACGGAAGTACCCGACTGATTTCCTCCATCGGGATCCCATTGGTCATCTACAAATCGAGCAGCCACAAATCCCGCGTTTGAGGGTAAGGCATCGCTGCTTGCGTAAGTGTAAGTATGAGTAAGTTGCTGAGGAGTAATGGAAGCACTAGCATCTACAATCCAATAAAACTGAAGTTCATCTACAATGTTGTTGTTTGCAAAAGGGTGTTTTCCGTTAACCGGAACAATTGTAATTTCGCCACTTCCACCACTTGCATTCACTTCAGCAAAAGTTACTGCAGTATTTTTGTTTGCAATGCCCAAAGGAATGGTAAAATTATAAGGACTTTCTACCGTTTTTACAACACCAGCATCGCTTACTAAACCATTTGTTATTATCA
>JAIFNL010000180.1 GCA_020047755.1 Bacteroidota bacterium | reverse complement strand
TGAAAAAATTAGCAAGTTGCGAAGTGTAGATTTTGTTGTTGAGAAAGAAGTTAAAGAAAAAAAATATCCGGAACGAATTTTTATTGGAAAACTAAATGCAAACGAAAGCACGCAAAATCATTTAGTTTTATCAATACCATATTTCTGGAAAGACGACAAGAAAATTGCAAAGGATTTTTTGAAATTCATAGAAAGCGAACCTAAGATTACAAAAGTTCAAGCAAATTTACGTGGCGATGAAACTAAAACTGTTTGGCTTAGGGAAGCAATAAGCAAAATTGTAAATCCAACCGAAAAACCGAATGGAAAACCTGTAAACGAAAATATTAAAGAATTTATCTTCGATAGTTCAAAAGCAAAAACCATACATAAATTCGATTTGAAACATATCGAAGAAACCGAAGAATATAAGAACTCGCATAAATACGAGATTTTACAATTAAACGAACCACAGCGAAAAGCAGTTTTAAAAGCACTTTATGCCGATGATTTGGCACTTTTACAAGGTCCGCCCGGAACCGGAAAAACTACTGTAATTGCTGAACTTATTTGGCAACACATTAGAAATAACCAAACACAAAAATTATTACTGACTTCCGAAACAAATTTGGCGGTTGATAATGCTTTGGAAAAGTTAATGAATACCAGAAACATTAATCCGGAGCTTGCTCGTTTCATTTCATTAATAAAACCTTTGAGATTTGGCAAACCAAAAAAATTTGAAGAAGAAGGTCGCAAATATTCAGTAGAACGAATTTTGAAATGGATTGATAGTGAACAACTTTTGCAAGACGAATATGAAGAAGAACAATTATCGGAAGAAATTGATGAAGACGAAGAAGTTAAAGACAATCCGAATAACAATATCATTCAAAATTGGATGATAAATATTGCTAATCGTTCGTCCAAAGATGAAAAATATGCTAATGCCTTAAAAGATTGGCATATCGAACTTTCTATGCCCGAAAAGAAAACCAAAGAATATTTCAAGGAAAAATATTTCAAATATGTAAATGTTGTCGGAAGCACTTGTAGTTCAACAGGTAGTAATGCGTTTGCAAAAGATTATTTTCAAATCTTATATCGGGATAATTTCAAAGCCATAGATGAATTGAAATTCTTATTTGAGAAAAAGCCAGATGCTTATAAAGTAAATGAAATACTACAAAACTTTGGTTACGAAAATTTTGATAGCACAGAAAAAAGAGAAATAATTAAAAACTTGCTTTCTGTAAAATTTGACACAGTAATTATGGACGAAGCAAGTAAATCAACACCACCTGAATTGCTTTTACCATTGACTTTTGGCAAAAAATCGGTTGTAATTGGCGACCACAGACAGTTGCCACCTTTGTTGAATGAAAAGGATTTTAAAGAAACGTTGCAGGATTTAAACGACCCAAGAGCCAACCAGTTAATTGAAGAAATTAACAGAGAATTTGTTGAAACTTCTCAGTTTGAGCGGCTTATATTAAATCCAAAAGTTTCGCATACTGTAAAATCCACATTCAATATTCAATACCGTATGCACCCGAAAATAAACGAAGTTATTGAGCAGTTTTATGCAGACGAAGGCGGTTTGATTTGCGGTTTAGACAAAAATAAAGTTGAAATTCAAGATTTAAACGAACCGCAAAGCCGTTATCACGGTTTTGCACACGAAGGTTTTATAAACCCTGATATTCATACTATTTGGGTGAATGTGGACGCACCTGAAATGCAAGACGGAACATCAAGAGTAAACGACACCGAAGTTCAAGTTATCAAACAGGTTCTGTCGTATTTAAAAAACTCGCAAGGTTTTGAAGTATATTTTAATCATTGGTACAAAATTAAAGACGAAGAAAAAAGGTTACAAGAACAGGAAATAGGTATTATTAGTTTTTACGGTAAACAATTAGGTAAACTCAGAGAAGCAAGAGATTACGGAAGAAAATTAGGTTTACCAATTCGTCTAAGAACTGTTGATAAGTTTCAGGGCATGGAACGAAATATTATTATTGTTTCCACTGTAAGAAGCGATAAGTTGGATAAAGGAAACGGCAAAATTGAACGGAATTTTGACATTGGTTTTGCAAAATCGCCACAGCGTTTAAATGTAGCATTATCAAGAGCAAGACGTTTGCTAATTGTTGTAGGAAATAAAGATTTCTTTTACAAAAGTAATCCTATTTACAAAAACGCCATTGATAAAATGCAAAGAATTATTGATTTTAAAGAACTTAAAAACAGCACGAAATAAATGTCTGACATCAATTTCAACATATATCAGTCAATTCAAAAGTCAAAAAAACTTTCAGAACAATATATTGGTTCGTTTCCGATTGTATGGTGGTATGCAGTTGGCACATACAAAGCCGATTGCACCGAAGCATTACCTTTTACACCTTTTGATAAAGTAATTTGTGGTTTGTTATCAGTCGAAAAATCGTTAGGTTTTCAAGAAATAGCAAACATCTTAGGTTTAAATGTGGTTGACAATCCGGAAAACAATCAATACAAAGATTTTGCGGAAGAAGAAATATTAAAAGAAGCCCTGCAATCTTTATACGATTTTGGGATGATAGAAATAGGCGATGCTTTTTACTCAAATTGTTATTTTACTGAATTGGGCAAAGAATATACAGCAAAAGGCAAAAAGTTTAAAACAACTGAAACTAAAACATTTAAACTCTATTTTGACTGTTTTACAAATCAGCATAACAAAGCGAAATCTGTTTTCGAAGATTTGAAAGGGTTTAATTTTGATTTTCATTGTGAAATTGAATTTGAAGACGAAAATTATTTAAAAACTTTTGCAGAAAAGCAAGTTTCTGAAATTTACGATACACAAAAAGGCAATTCGTTCACTAACTCGGAACTTGTTAAATTAGAAAAATTTAGTATTCAATTATACGTTTGTTTGCTTTTTGATTTGCAAACACGAGAGAATAAATACATAATTTACAATCCGCAATCAAATAGTTCAAGTAAATATTTTTCAGATGCCTTTTCAGAAAATGAAGAATTACAAAATTTAGTAAATCAAAACATTGAGAAGTATTTACGAAAATCAATTTCTTCGATTTCGCAGGAACAAATTAACTACGAAAATCAATTAATTACAATTCAGAATGAAATTGAAATCTACATTCACGAAGAAAAACAAAAAGAAGCCGCCGATTTATACAAAAACACTTTAAACAACATAGAATATATTGATAATGAATTATTTTGGCTTAATTTAATCAATTTTGTTCCAATTGATTGCACTGAATTTTGGTTACTTGTTCCAAATGTAAACGAACAAATTTTACAAAACATTAAAAATCTGATAATTAAGTACGATAATAATACAAAGATTTTTATTGCATTACCTATTCTTGAAAATCCTGTTTTTGAAAATGAATTGAATGAACTATCAACAAAATCAGATACTTTATATTTAGTAAGCAACGTAGAAATATCTATGTTTTTTAGTTTTGTAATTCAGCGCAACCGAAAACAAGAAATTTTATCAAGCAATTATATTTTTGAATTTAACAGAAATCTCTACCAAAAAGAAATTTTCAAAAAGAGCAATTGGAACGAAATCACAGAAAAAAGATATTTAGCACAGAAAAACTATTTTGCAAACAAACTTCTACCTGAAATTATAGAAAATGTTAATACAAAAATTGGTGAAAAACCTATTGAATTAAACAAACAGTTTATTATTGAAACCCAAAATGTAGATTTAAAAATTTCAGACTTGTATAATTTTGCAAACGAACAGATTAAAACTGATTTGGACGAATTAGCAAAATTCAAAACGAACAAAATAGTTGAGTTAAAAAGCGAATATAAAATTGCACTTGAAGAAAGAATTAGCCAATTATTTCAAGCGATTGAAGCAGAACCTATTGAGGATTTGAAAAAAGTAAATGATTTCAAAAATCAAATTAAAAATATTGAAAATGAATTATATGATGAATACTCAGATTTGAAAATAGAAATATCAAAAGCAACAAAAAAACTTGCCGAAATTGAATTCTATATTAAAGACCAACTACTTGCCAAGACTTACATCATCGACACAAATATTTTTATTGAAGAACCTGAAATCATTGAAAAGATTGATAAAAAACACAAAATTGTTCTTTCGGCGAAAGTCACTGACGAGTTAGATAATTTGAAAAGAAATAAAGATATTAAAGAAAATGCCGGCAAAGCATTGAAATTAATTAATCAACAATTAGGTAAAAACCATAAACTTAAAACTGCCAGAGCAGACTTTAAGAAGTTGCCAAGAGATTTTAGCGACCGTTCCCCTGATAATATGATTTTGGCGGTTGCATTAATGTATAAAGATGAAAACCCAGTATTGTTAACAAACGATAATGGTTTACAGATAAAAGCAAAAACCTGTGATATACCAACTTTGTCGTTAAAGCAGTTTTTTAAACCGGAACCAGAAAGTAACAATTTCAAATTACCGATTAACCTTAAAACAAACAAAGTTTTAGAATTTGATTTGCTTATTAATGCAATTCAAAACTCGTGGAATAATAAAACTCAAAAGTTTGAACTAAGCAGTTTAAATAATTCGTTAAAGATTGAAATTCAAAATTTTGATTTTAAGGACTATGGTTTTGAAAAGTTCAAAGATTTTTGTCTTGCTTTAAAGGATGTTTTTGATATTGAAACCAAAGAAAACGGAACGGCGATTATTAAACCTAAATTTGAAATTCAACCAATTATAAAATCCGAAATAGGAAAAATTAATAAACCGAAAATTGAATTGAAGCCAAAAATTGAAAAGCCCATAAAACCATTTCCTTTGGAAAAGGCAAAAAGTGCTTTTATGAAATGTAAAAGAGATGATGAAGGAAAAGTGAATACAAAAGATTATTTTAATCAAATGGAAATTGAAATACTCGGATTTAATCCAAATCATTATGGTGGCAGATTTAATGATTTTTATAAAAAAGCAGGTATTTTCGAAATCATTGTTATAGATAAGGATACGAAATTTTTAAAATTAAAAGACAATGTCAAGATTTGAAACATCAAAATTTGTCCGTAACCCCCAAGTAATGAACCAAGAAGTTTTAAAAATTGCTTGTGAAAAATTGGGGTGGACATATAAGATAGTAAACAATGAATTGCTTGTAACCGACATAAAGCAAAATGTTCAACTACATGGCGAATTTGCTCTAAAAGTAACAGGCGATAAAGTGGTTTACAATAGTTACTATTTAAAAAATGGTCAAGAACTAATTAAAGAACTTCAAGAAACATTTTTTCCTTTGAATGTGGAATATGCCAAAAATACTGTAATTTCTGAATTTCAACTTAAAGGATTTACATTAAAAAAGTTATACGATTTTAAACCAACCGAAGAAGAACGAGAACGCTTTTGTATGGTTGGTATCACTAAATTACCAAACGAGAAAAACAAACGTTTTGAAGTTCAATTTTCTGTTTTAAAAGACGGCACGGTAATAACTGATAGTAACTATTTGCCCGACGATGTAAACGATTTGGCTCATAAAGCAATGGACGAAGTAGAAAATAAATTTGGAAATAGACGAATAATGACTAAAAAGCCCGAATACGATATTTTTATGAAAAATCGTAAAACATCACTTGAAAACAAAGATATTAACAAATTAAAACATTAAAGATGCAGAAAGTATTTGATGATATAAAAGATATGCTCAAAGCAAATTTTCCTTTGCTTTATTTTACAACTTCTGAATATAGTCGTGCAACTCAAAAACTGAGAACAATTGCTTTTGCCGAAGGTTATAAGTTTAACACTTGGGATTGCGTTGATGGTTTGCAAGAACACGTAATAGACCAAAACAAGCGCCTAAAAGAAGTAAAAAAACATCCAAGTCATTCAGAAACGCAAGGTTTTGCAGAAGTTTTAAATTATATCCGGAATGGTTTAATAATCAGCGAACAAAATTCAGAACAAGAAATTTTTGTTTTAGAAGATTTCCACAAATATTTTCAGGAAGACGCTGTTATAGTATATTTAAGAAAGTTATCTAACGAATTAAAATTTTTCAACAAGCACATTATCTTGCTTTCGCCTTTTTATAAATTACCAGATGAAATTGAAAAATATGTAACCGTTGTAAATATTCCATTACCTGATAAAAACGATTTAAAAATTCGTCTTAATTATGTTTTAGACAAAAACCAGAACATAAACGAAGATTTAGAAAAATATGTAATTGATGCCGCACTTGGTTTAACCGACACCGAAGCCGATTTAGCATTTCGTCTTGCAAAACAAAAAGTAGGTTTCGAGAGTAAAGAAGCAATTCGCATTATTTCAAACGAAAAGGAACAAATTATTAAAAAGAGCGGTATTTTAGATTACTACCAAGTAAACGAAGATTTGGATAAAAACGTTGGTGGTCTTGATAATCTTAAAAATTGGTTAAAACAACGCAATAAAGCATTTGAACGAAAAGCCCAAGAATTTGGGTTAAAAGAACCCAAAGGAATTTTACTTTTAGGTGTTCCTGGTTGCGGTAAAAGTTTGACAGCAAAATGTGTTGCAACTGAATGGAAACAACCACTTTTACGATTGGATATTGGTAAGGTTTTCCAAGCAGAAGTAGGAAGCAGTGAAAATAATATACGTATGGCTATTGCAACTGCCGAAGCAGTTGCACCTTGCGTATTGTGGATTGATGAAATTGAAAAAGGTCTAAATACGGGTGGTGGCGAAAAAGACGGTGGAACAAATTCACGAGTTTTTTCAACAATTTTAACTTGGATGCAAGAAAAAACAAAACCTGTTTTTATTGTCGCAACAGCAAACAATATAAGCGATTTACCACCTGAATTACTACGTAAAGGTCGTTTTGATGAAATATTTTTTGTTGATTTGCCGACACCACAAGAAAGAGAAAATATTTTCAAAATACATTTATCAAAATATCGTCAAACAAGTATTACAGATTTTAAATTACTTGCTGAGAAGTCAAAATTCTTTAACGGTGCAGAAATTGAAGAAGCAGTAAAAGAAGCAATGTTTTTATCGTATGTAGAAAATCCAAATACAACTCAAATTTCGCTTAAAAATATGTTAGATGCTATTGAACCAATTACACCTTTATCACAAACAATGAAAAAGAAAATTGACGCTTTGCGAGACTGGGCTTCTTCACGTAAAGTAAGATTGGCGAGTAATATCAAAAACAATGAACAAATGGTTTTAACTGACGAAGAAAAAGCAGAAAATGAGAGAATAAAATTAACAGGGTTAACAAAACGTGAAAGAGAAGAAGATATATTTTAGGAAGCCAAACCACTTGCAAGTACATTGCCAAAGCCACACGTACCAGCGCTACAACCAAAGCTTTGTCAAAGAGCTTGCAAAGCCAACGTACCGAGAGAAATTGTTTTAAAAAATTTGCCGACATTTAAAAAAAATAAAAAACGCTGACACACAAGCCGACTGAAAAGTAAGAAAGTAAAATGACAATGACACGGAAACTGAATAATGACAATGGTTTACAAGGCTGGAAGAAAGAACACCAGGCGGTAACAAAGGCTATATGCAATAAGGGTTTCAGTGGTAATTCAAGCATTCTGCCCCGCTCAAACTTCGGTGTAGGCGGACAGGAAAGTAGCCCGCAATCCCTTACTGCACATAGCCTCGACCGTTATGTGCTATGTTGTTTCCGAAATTCCCCTTGGGAAAGCAGACTTTTCCGGAATTCACATGACATTTTTTCGTAACTTTGTAGTATGAAAACTACCAAAAACAAACCTCTTGATTTTGAGATTGACAAACTCACTAATTCTATCGAGAATACTTCGACAGGTGAAGTTTTTGACACTTTAGTTGTTCGGTTGACTTCAAAAGATTTAAGTTTCATTCATAAATCAGAGTGGCAATTCGACTGGAGCAAAGAACTCAAAGACAAAACAAAAGAGGTTTACAAGCTAACAACAGTCAATAACCCGACAATTATTCAAGGACTTTTGAGCATTGAGGACAAAGAAGATCATATTTTTATGCACCTCATTGAAAGTTCCAAATTCAATAAGGGAAAAGACAAAGTTTATTTTGGTGTACCTGGAAATCTTGTAGCATTTGCTTGCAAAGTCTCGTTTGACAAAGGATATCAAGGATTTTTGGCTTTCGATGCTAAGACAGCTTTAATCAAACATTATCAAGAAACTTTACATGCTACTTATTTTCGTGGACTTAGAATGTATATTGAAACCACGGCAGCGTTAAGACTGATTTCACAATACTTTAAATCTTAAAAATATGGGACTCATAAAAGAACCGAAAAATGTTGACTTTACTGTTCAATCTGAACCATGGACTGAGGAAGAATTGAAAGACTTTCGCAAATTAATGAGCGAACTAAAAGCCAAAACTGCGAAAAGGAAAGTTCAGCCATCTACGAAAAAAAGGAAAGTCGGAGCCTAAATTGTGTTCAGAAAACTTGACTGAAAAGAAACACAGCACATAATCGAGTAGACGGCCCCGCCAGCAAACACTGACGGGGTGCGCCTCTCACACCACTGTACGTACGGTTCTCGTATACAGCGGTTCGTCAGGTATCAGCATCATCGCTCTTTACACCAATGATACCTTTGTCTGTGTTTAAGGCAAGGCTGGCAAATTCGAAATTTGAACCTCCTTGGCGAATTCGAGACAACCTAACGTTCGGCCCTTCACTGTGCATCTCTGGTGTCGGATAGCCCGGCTGGTTCAGTTCGCTCGACCACCGCGTTACTATCTTTCGATTCATACTATGCTCACCTACTATGGCTTCTGCTGACTTCCCGGCTCATAGAA
>JAIFNL010000052.1 GCA_020047755.1 Bacteroidota bacterium | reverse complement strand
TAACTTGCGCCACCATAAGCGTTAAAAGAGCATACGAAGCAATATTGAAAGGCACACCCAAAAATGTATCGGCACTGCGCTGATAAAGCTGACACGAGAGTTTGCCGTTGGCTACATAAAACTGAAACAAAATGTGGCAAGGAGGCAACGCCATTTGGTCTATTTGCGCTACATTCCAAGCACTTACTATGTGCCGACGCGAGTCGGGATTGTGTTTTAAGCTTTCTATCACTTGGCTTATTTGGTCTATTGTGGAGCCATCAGCCGCTTGCCACGAACGCCATTGGTAACCGTAAATAGGACCTAATTCGCCATTTTCGTCAGCCCATTCGTTCCAAATGCGCACGTTGTTTTCGAGCAAATAGTGTAGGTTGGTGCTTCCTTTCAAAAACCAAAGCAACTCGTGAATAATGGATTTTAAATGCAATTTCTTTGTAGTAATCAGAGGAAAACCTTCCGCCAAGTCGAAGCGCATTTGATAACCAAAAACGCTCAACGTGCCGGTTCCGGTGCGGTCTTCTTTTTTTACACCTTTGCTGAGTATATGTTTTAATAGTTCTTGATACTGTTGCATGGTTCATTCAATAAATAGAAAATAATTAGCTTTTTTTTAGTTTATGTTGAAAATAAAAGGCATTTATATTTTTTATAAAATAGTGTATATCAATAAAAAGAACATTAATTGTTCATCATTAAAGATATAGAATTTCTAGTTTTTAGTTTTAGCACAATGGGCAAACTTGGCTTACTTTCATTGTTTTGTCTATCCACTGCAGTAACTACAAAGGTATATTCTTTGTACAAAAAACTAAAGAAAGAAGATTCTTGCAACAAATAAAATTTATTTTGGCGAGTGATAGCATAAATATTTCCATTATTTAGCGAAAAATCGGAATCTTTTCCTCTAAATTGGTACAGAATATAATAATAAGGTTCGTTCATTGCGCCAGCAGGTTTTTTGTTTTGCCAAGTAAGTACAATTCCGCTCGTGTTTTCGGTGCTATTGAAATTGATAGGTGTTTGTGGCGCAATCGAATCAATCCATTCCATTTTAGGCACCAAAGCCGGATATTTGTAGAGCTGCTGCTGAAAAACAGTGTTTATTTTTTTTGGATTTTGAGTAAAAACAAAGGAACTAAAAAACATACTTCCTTTGATTTCGGGTGAAGTTCTGGTTTTTTCTACCTGTGTTATTATTTGCTGTGCCGAACGCCATTGCTTTTCGCTGGCATCTTTGCTTAGTTTGTAAATACCATGTCCTATGTACAAATGCCTATTGTAGTGGTTCTTGCGCCACCAATTGGTAATTTCGTCAAAGTCAGCCCTTTCGTGCCCAATGTGCCAGTAAATCTGGGGAGTAATATAATCAACCCAGCCTTCTTTTACCCATTTGCGCGTGTCGGCATAAGTAGCATCGTAGCTAGGCTGTCCGGCTTGTGTAAGCGTGCCTTCTTTGTCCACATCGCTATTGCGCCACACACCAAAGGGCGAAATTCCAAATTTAACATAAGGTTTCACCGCTTTAATGCTATCGGCAAGAGTTTTGATTAAGCTGTTTACATTTTCGCGTCGCCATTGGCTTATATCGGTTTGTGCAATGTTTGCACCATATTTTTTAAATGTTTCGGCATCTTCAAACTCTAAATCTGGAATTTTGTAGGGATAAAAATAATCGTCGAAGTGCACAGCGTCAATATCATATCGGCGCACCACATCGAGCACAATTTTGATTATATATTGTTGTACTTCAGGTATTCCAGGGTTGAAATACAATCCTCTGCCGTAAGCAACAAACCATTCTGGTTTTTTCAAAATAATATTATTGCTGTCGAGTTCGGCTTTCCAAGCTGTGTCAGCCATGGCGCGGTACGGATTGAACCACGCATGAAATTCCATATTGCGCTTGTGTACTTGTTCGATGGCAAACTGCAGTGGGTCATAAAAAGGCGTAGGTGCTTGCCCTTGCTTACCGGTTAGCCACTGCGACCAAGGTTCAAAAGAAGAATTGTAAAAAGCATCAGCCGAAGGTCGTACTTGAAAAATAATGGTATTCATGTTGTTTTGAGCATGAATATCAAGTTGTTCTATGAGGTTTTGTTTTTGTTCTTCTTGCGATATTTTAGTGCTTCGGGGCCAATCTACATTCATAAAGGTAGAAACCCAAACGGCTCGCATTTCCCATTTAGCGGTATGGTTGCGCTTTATATACTTTTCGGTGGGTATAAAATAAATAAACACCACAAACGCAGCTAGTAAAAGTACTAAAAATATAAATAAAAATGTTATTATTTTTCTTATCACAAAAAAAACGAAATTGTTAAATTATTATTTGTTACAAGCCATTCATATAATTAATACGATGACTTAAAGTCATCGTATCAATTAGCTTTTAATTTATTTAAGCACAAAGCTCGAAGAGCCTAGGCTTTGAGAATCCATGAAAACATCGACTGAGTATTTTCCAGCTTTTAACTCATATTTATAATCCCAATAAATACAAGCATTTAAGTCTTTATTGTCGTATTCTACACGTTTCTTCGACGAGTAAACCAATTCTTTGCCATTGAATGTAAACACATTCGATTCATATTCATACAAAATAGCACCACTTGGGTCGGCAACACGAATGTAAAGGGTTTTCATACCAGGTTCAATTACTGTGTTGGCATCAACAATAAAGCACACTTTTAGTTTGATGAATTTAGCCAATCTGTCGGTAGCATTATTTTTGTCGTTAAGGGCTACGGCTCTAATTTCGCGAGCTCTAAGCTCCGAGGCTTTTCCAACTTTATTTTCGAGTTGTTGGTTGAGTGCGGTAATTTCTTCGCTTTGATTTTTAATTTTGTTGTAATCAGAAGTTACTTTTCTATTTTCGGCAATAAGCTCCTGATTTAATGTATTCAACGAATCAACTTGAACAACATAGCCGCGCATAATACCGCGCAAGGTTTCGAGTTCTTTTTTATATTTTTTAATTTCGTTGTTGTTGTAAGCTTTATTTTTTTCCATTTCGGCTAAGATTTCTTTAATTTTTGTTTTCTCTTCCGAAAGTTGAGCATTAAGCGTATCGTTTATGGTTTCGAGCGATTCGTAAGTTTTGAGTAAATCATTAAATTCATTTTTCACAGAGTCGCGTGCAATACTTGTTTGTATTAGCTCTTGAGTAATTTCGCTTCGTGTTGTACTTAAATTAAATCTATCCCAAACCAAAAATGCAATGATTAGAAAAAGAATAGCAATAAGTATATACAGACCTTTGCTTGAATTAGTTGCAGTAGTTTTTTCCATTATTTAGACATTAAAATAGTTAAAAATTGAGTGCAAAGATAATGATAAAAAATACTTTACTTAAAATTTAATAAAAATTAAGGTGTTTTTTTTAGAAAAGTTGTGCTAAAAAAAAGTAATTAGCTAAAAAGATTGTAACTTTTTTGAGCTACTTTCGTATTCACACTAAATAATGGCTACTCATTTTTAAAAAGAATATATAACTATGGCAAGTAATAAAGCAGTTTGCAATGATTTAAATTCAGAGAATTACTATGAGCTACTCGAAAAATGTAGCATTTTAGATATTGGTAAAATAATAAAAGAAATACGAAAGAAAAACGACATTACACAAGACGAACTTGCTCAAAGAGTTGGTACAAAGCGTGCCTACATTTCGCGAATTGAAAAAGACGCAAGCAATGTACGACTTTCTACAATTGTTAAAATACTCGAAAAAGGTTTATCGGCACGCATCAATGTAAGCGTAGAATCCTAAAAAAGAAGGCTAGTTGCTGGTTTTAGCATAAAAGTTAGTCGAACGCAGAATTGAGTTCGTTGGTCGAAATTTGAATCATACGCTCATAATCTTCATCAGAAAGATCTTCAAAATAATAATTTACAGGGTTTACTGGCGACCCGTTTTTGTGAACTTCGTAGTGCAGATGCGAAACTTGCGAGATACCTGTACTTCCCATGAGTGCAATTAGGTCTCCGCGTTTTACTCGCTGTCCGTAGGTAACCAAAATTTTGTTTAAATGCCCGTAAACAGTCTCAAAACCATACGAATGGTTAATTCGTACATAGTAACCCAAGCCACCTCGCCCGTATTTTGCATCGGTTACTATGCCGTCGCCGGCTGCATAAATAGGAGTATTCATAGGAGCGCACAAATCAACGCCTGCGTGTAATCGGTAAATTTTCAAAATGGGGTGCATTCGCATTCCAAAAGGACCAAAAGCGGTAAGGTCTTTTTTCTTAATAGGTTGTATAGCGGGAATACTCGAAAGCATTCTATTTTTATCTTTAATGAGCTTGGTTACTTCGTCGTAGGATTTGGATTGTACATAAAGTTGCTTGGTTATAATATTGAGCCTTTGATAGCTCGAAATAATAACCTCTTTATTTTCGTATTCTTCAAATTCGGCATAATCTTTTACTCCACCATATCCGGCAGTTCTAATAGAAACAGGAATGGGTGCTGCTTCAAAAAAAGGTCGGTAAACACTGTTGTCGTTGTTTTGAATCTGAACTAATTTTTCAGAAAGAGAACTGATTCTGTTGTTCAGAAGCTGGTATTTGAATTTAATTTCTTGATTTTTAGCATTCAAGTTTTTTACATGCGGGGAGTCAATCAAATAAAAGGCTAAAAGGAACAATCCTATTCCAATCAACACACTTACAAAAGAATAAGTAAACAATCGACGGATTAAATCCTCGTAGCTGAATTCAACCTTTACAAAGTTAAGCGATTCAGGATTAAAATGATACTTACTTTTAAGCTTCATAAAACTGAATTAGTTTTAAAAAATGAGTATTCGATGTAAAGCTACAAAATTAATTTTAAATTTAGAATATTCAAAAGAAAAACGTTTTTTTTTATAATATAGTATTTGCTTTTACCAAAAAAAATATCTTTTGTAATAAATTTTATTGGCTCAAAAAACGCTAATCTATTCGATTTAAGTAGAATATTGTTTATTGCAATTTACTATATTTAGAAAATAAATCCCACAAAACAATTCCGGCACTTACGGCTATATTTAAAGAGTGTTTTGTGCCAAGTTGTGGTATTTCGACTGTAAAATTGCACAAATCTACTATTTTCTGTTGCACTCCTTTTACTTCGTTGCCAAAAACGACTGCATATTTTTGTGCGGCTTGTGGCTGAAAGTCGTTGAGCATGATGCTATTTTCGACCTGTTCGAGTGCGATGCAAACATAGTTTTGCGATTTTAGTTTTTCAATAGCTTCTTGGGTTTCTTTAACATACTCCCACTCTACCGATTCGGTAGCTCCAAGCGCGGTTTTGCGTATCTCGTTGTGAGGGGGCTGGGCGGTAATTCCGCACAAATAAATTTTCTCAATCAAAAAAGCATCGGCGGTGCGAAAAACTGAGCCTATATTGTTGAGACTTCGTATATTATCGAGCACTACCACCAGAGGAGTTTTGTTTGTTTGTTTAAACTCTTCAACCGAAATTCGATTTAGTTCTTCGTTTTTAAGCTTACGCATTTAGTTGTTTTAGTTAAAAGTAATACCAACAAAATTTATTGGCTGCAAAATAGTTTATGTCAAAATACTCTTATGAAACGCCAGAGTCAAATTAAAACTTAACAAAACCATCTACTGAATGCTGAGTGCGATGCTATGTCGATTTCTTTATCAATGCACAATATTTTAAAGCATTTATTAAATCATCGAACTCATTATCCCACAATAAATTTTGTTTTAGAATTAAAACCAATTGATTGAAATCATCATTTTGCAAAATTACAGTCGAAATGGTTGCGGCATATTCATTTTCTTTTGTTCCTTCATTTAACAAATTCTTAATGCGTTGCAAATAGCGATTTTTAAATCGAATATTATTTTTTAATTCAGTAGTATTTAATTCAATACTTTGCTTAATATCTTCTAAATTTTCAATTATTTTTATTCCTATTTTATATCTTTTATCCACAAAATGTTTCCTATCATTCAATGCAACTACATCAATTGTCGTTTTTCCCTTATCTGTTTTTCCATAAAATCGGAAATTTTCTATGTACAAATGTTCTTGCGGATTATCTATACAAGGATTTATAATGGGTTCAATATCGGGATTGTGTTCGCCTTTGGTTGTGTTACATTTTTTACATGTTGGTAGTAGGTTTCCCCACTCAACAACTTTCTCTGGAAAATATTTTTTCGGATAAAAATGGTCAATTTCTAAATATTTACTTTCTTCATTAAGCATACATTCAGAATAACAACATTTGCCATAAGAAATATTTGCAACAGCTTCACGTATAAATGGTTTATTCCATACATCAGAACCCTCACGCATGAAATTTTCAGTTAATTCTTTTTGAACATCACTTGTAAGTAATGCAGGTTTATCGGGTAAACAAAGCTTAATCATTGGGCACAATTTGAGATAATTGAACTTTTAATAACTTTCTTTCAGGGCTTGTTGGGTGTAAAATATCGCAAAGTTGAGTGTATGCTCTGTTAGCTGCTTCGTAATCATTACTGTCCAATGCCTTATCAAATTGTTTTATCAACATTAAATAGTTATCGGATTTAGTTTTTTCACCAAGACCATGAATTTCGTCTAGTATTTCTTCAATTGCCCAACCTTTAAAAGTTTTAAATTTAGGACGATGTACATTAATCCCTTCACTTGTTCTATCTAAAATAAACAAGTTGATTTTCTCTATAGATTGGATAATGAAGGGACTATGTGTTGTTACAATAAATTGAGTTTGCGAAAAAATAGTTGTTAAAAAATTAATTATTTGCCTTTGCCACTGTGGGTGTAAATGCAAATCTAATTCATCAATCAAAACAACTGCCGGCTCTTTTAAAGGATTTTCTGAATTAGGGTATCTCTCAAACATTTTTTTACTAAAATCGAAAATCCACGACAAAGTAGTTTGGTAACCATAACCGAGTTGCGACAATTTTCGCCAACCTTCTTTTGTTAAAAATTCGACATGATTTTTTGCATTTTCTGAAATAAACCTTACACCTTCTATTTCAGGAAATATTTCACTATTTATTAATTCTTTTAGTTTAATTAATTGACCATTTGCAATCTTATCATTGTTTTTTGTTGCATAATCTAATTGCAATAACCATTCTTCGATATTTAAAAGCGTTTTATTGTTATAAAATAAAGTCTCTGAATTTGAAGTAGTTTCTTTTTGAGACAAACTACTTTCGCCAAACTTACGAGAAACTCCATAACCATAGATTTTAATATCTTTTAAAAATTCATAATCGCCTTTTATTGCAATACTTTTATTATAGCCCCAAATATACATTATCTTTTCGGGTGAAAACTTATAAGGTGTATCTTTATAAACGCTCATTTTTTCAGAAAATGCTTGATATGACTGTACATTATTTGAAAAATAAAGTTCACTTTCAATTGAATATTCATTTTTGTCAGTAATAAATGATTTTTCAATCTCAATAGGGATACAATAATTTTGATTTTCTTCATTCTTTGCAACCACTGGTTCTAATCCAGCAACCGCTTTCAAAAAATTAGTTTTTCCGGTATTGTTATTACCTAATATTACAGTCCATTGATAAATAAAACCATTTTCATCGCGTAAATCAAAATCATACATTCCTTTAAAAGAGGTATAATCTTTTATATTTATTGACCCAATATAAATCTTGTTATTCATTTTAACTTCTATATATTATTGAACACCACTGCTGGTTATTTTTTTTTAAAAGAAATTTCAAGCAAAGATAAGCTTTCCCCGCCAAAAAACCAAAACAACAAGTAGCTAAACAATTATGTTGTTGTTTTTTTCATTTCATTTATTATTTCTACTGTTTTCACCGAAACGGTTGTTATTCTTTTTATTAAATCAATTACAGTTTCTTTGTAATCGGCAAATTTATAATTATTAAACTTTTCAGCGATTGTTTTATCTTCAATCGTTTTTTCTTTGTATTGGTCAACTATCCAATGCAATGCGCTGCGATTACCAAATTTATACTGCCAAGCTAATAATTATTAAAAGTTTCTTGAATATAATTATTTATAGCATTTTTTCTTTTAGAATTTTGAATATTACATTCTTGGTCGCTAAAACTATTTGTTTTAAAAACGAATATTTCATTTATATTTATTTGAACTATTTTTTGGTTATTGCTTATAAAAACATTAGAAGGTTTTGGGTGATAATAAAAATCTACTACAACATTGCCTACTTTTAATGGGTGAAACAATACGACCGGATGTTTGTATAACAAAGTCGAATATACTTTTGCTTCAATTTTTTGCACATTATAATAAGTGTCGGCTAAATAAAATGTTGCTTTTTTATTTTGGTTTGCCAAACCCGCTACTATTTCTGCCAGATCATTGCTAATTTTATTTTTTTCAAAGCATTTTTTTACGATTTCTAAATTGAAGTTTTTATCTTTATTTTTGATTAATGAAAAATGGGGTTGGTTTTTATCACCCGATTTAACCTCCAACAGTAAATTCCACTGCATATAATTTTCTATTAGCGGAAGCGAAAATTTAAACATTATTTCGCCTCGCTCTATATATGGAACTCCTTTGTAAGTATCGAATTGATTACGTTTTGTAGAAAAAAACGTTATACATTTTCTATTTACAATCGCATTTACAAGCAAATCAATCAAAACATTATCAGAAAAATAAGTTGCAAAACTTAGGTGTCATGGTTATTTTTTTGTTAGTTCCATTTGACTTAAAATTTCCATTGTTCGCACCGAAACGGTTGTTAATCGCTTTATCAAATCAATCACTGTTTCTTTGTAATCGGCAAATTTGTAAGTATTAAACTTTTCGGCAATAGTTTTATCATCAATTGTTTTTTCTTTGTATTGGTCAACTATCCAATGCAATGCGCTGCGATTACCAAATTTATATTCCCAAGCCATATCGGGAATACCTGAAATACTTGTGTTTTCGTCTAAAATAATTTCACCGTTTTCAGGCAATGCCTTCAATTTGCATTTTGGCTTTTCCTTTATATCGTAATTCGTAATTTTTAATTCATAATTCTCTACGTTTTCATAACCAATGTGTAAATCCATTAATTCTTTGCCCCACTTGCTCCATTTCCAAAAATCAAGGTAAAAAGGTATTCTTGGAAATTCTCGTTTTAAATTTAATTCGTATTTTTTTGTATATTCAGTATTGTGGAAAACTGCATAAGTATAATAAAATACAGCTTCTTTGGTTATCGTTTCATCTTTGTAATGCTCTGTAAATTGTTTTAAACCCCAATCTGTTAAATTATCAATGCGATTACCCTTGTCATAGCGAAATAATGGAATACAAACACTATCACCGTTAAAATGTAAATCAATTAATGTATCAGATGCTAAAACATTGAATTCTTTTTTTGATTGATTTATTGATATTATTTTATTTTGACCATTACTTGGCATGAAATCAAATAATTGTCCTTGTATATCTAACGGAATATAATCAGAATACAAAAATTTTTTAGTAAAAGGACGATAATGAGCAAAACGTATAAATTCAGATTTGAATTTACCGATTCTTAATTTAAGTAGTTTATCTCTAAAAAGCCGTCCACTCCATTTAATTGTGAATTCTTTTGAAAATACGAAATCAGAAGCTAGCTTTATTTTTTCATCTGGTTTCATGTTTGCAAAACTCTTAATTCCTTTGATATGGCTCTTCCAATCTTTTACAACATAATTATATTCATCGTAAAAATATTTTATTTTTTGTTTTAGATTTTCTTTGTCAAAATCATAAGTCCACTCATCTCTTGCCGTATTAATACCGTTTGAATATTTATAAAATAAAACTTCCTTATTTTTTATAACTTTTGCAAGTTTATTTTGTTTATCTATTAATAAATTATGTTTTTGAAAATCATTATCAGCAATATTTATCCAATTGTTATTTTTATCGGCTTGAATATTTTCAAATGGAATTGTACGTAATGGATTGTCTTGTAAAAATTCCAATTTTTCTTTTGCCGTTTCAAAATCGACAGAGTAATATTTTATCAATTTTGTATCTGCTTTTTCTTTTCGTATGAAAAAAGCAATGGCAACACCTGTCATTATATTAAAAACATTTGCTTTTGCTTGTTCACTGTTTGCACGAATATCTCCGTGCAAGTCCACAATATAAGCATAATCAAATTCTTGTGAAATACTTTTTCTGAATCCATCGAAAGTACGGCTGTCAATAAATGAGCGGTTCGTAATGAACGCCACAATACCGTTGCCGTTTATTCTGTCGGTTGCCCAACGATAAAAACGAGCATACATATCGTAAACTTTTGACTTCTGGGCATTACTGTGATGAATGTATGTTTCTTTTATTCGTTTATCTATTTCTTTGTAAGCTCTATTTTTGTTATTATCGTTTTCATTCTGTTGATTCGCATTATACGGTGGATTTCCTATCACTACCGATATTTTTTTATCATTTTGATATTTTATTCTTTTTGAATTTTCTATGCTTAAACCAAATCCTTCAAAATGACCCTGTTTTCCTGCATAGCCAAAACCCAGATTATCAAGTGTATCAACAAAAACGATATTTTCAAACG